>JADZBW010000199.1 GCA_020851885.1 Fimbriimonadaceae bacterium
AACGTCTTCGATACCACGCCTGGCAACCGCCAAACCTATCAGGCGATTCTCCCATCGCGCGAGATTATTGGCGAGGTCAACAAGCGTTCCGCCTATCGAGCCGCAGATTCCGCCCGATTGTTCGATCGCTTTGAAGAGGAATCCCTGCCGGACATGGAACTGAACGATATCCTTTGGGGCTCGATGAAGGGTGCCGACGTCCCACGGCCGCAAACTCCAGGCGCGAAGTGGAGCAAGCAATCTAAGCGATAAGACCGTGCCACATCGACCAAAGTTGGCAACCCAAATTGGGTGATCTCCACTCATCGTGGGGATGGGAGCGAAGTGCGCGGGCGGCGATCCTGTCTACCGGTGCGATGAGATGGTCCAGTGGTCGGGGCGACACGATTCGAACGTGCGACCTCATGCTCCCAAAGCACGCGCGCTACCAACTGCGCCACGCCCCGACAAGGGAAGCATAATACCCCACCTACCGGCCTCGAAAGGACCTGTCGGAAGATGACTCATCCTGGGGCGTAGGTCCAGAGAAATCGCCTAGCGGAGAGGTAAAGTTCCTTCATGCCCCAACGCTCTCAACGACTTGACATGATTCCGCCTTATCTCTTTGCCGAGATTTCGCGCATCAAAGCCGAGGCGATTGCCAGCGGCGCCGACATTATCGACCTAGGCATCGGCGATCCAGATCTTCCCACCCCCCAGCCTGTCATCGATGCCCTCTGCCATTCCGTCCAAAATCCCGTTACCCACCGCTACGACGAGACGGCGCGCGGCTGGACCAGTTTCCTCGAGGCCGCCACGGATTGGTACGGGCGTGAGTTCGGGGTCGACGTGGATGCCGCGACCGAAGTCGTGCAGCTCATCGGCTCCAAGGAGGGACTCGCCCATCTGGCTTGGGCCTACATCGATCCAGGCGACGTGGCGATCGTTCCCAATCCCGGGTACACCGTCTATAAGGTCAACTCCCAAATGGCGGGCGGGGAAGTTTATGAAGCGCCGCTACGGGAGGCCAACCACTACCTGCCCGTCCTGCGCGATATCCCCACCGAAATCGCCAAGCGAGCCAAGCTCTTCTATGTGTGCTATCCCAACAACCCTACCGGCGCCATTGCCACAAAGGAGTTCTACGCCGACCTGGTCCAATATTGCCGGGAGTTCGATATCCTCCTGGTGAACGACATGGCCTACGCCACCGTCGCCTACGATGGTTACAAGAACCCGACCGTCCTTCAGATCGAGGGCGCGAAGGATGTTTCGATCGAGTTTCACTCCCTCTCGAAGATGTACAACATGACGGGCTGGCGGCTTGGATTTGCGTTAGGAAATGCGGACGCGGTCAACAACCTCCAACGCCTCAAGTCCAACATCGACAGCAAGGCGTTTCCTGCGATCGCCGAGGCAGGCGCGAAGGCGCTGCGCAACGTGGACAACAAGCATACGATCGATATGTACCAGCGACGACGGGATCTCCTCTGCGATGGCCTAAACGAGATCGGCTGGAAGGTGGAGAAGCCCAAGTCCGCGTTCTACGTCTGGGCGAGAGTCCCTCGAACCGATATGACGAGTGCGGAGTTCGCAGGCGCCATCCTGAGGGAGGCGAACATCGTGATGATTCCCGGAAATGGCTATGGGACCGAAGGCGAAGGCTATGTCCGAATGTCGTTGACGCTCTTGGGAGACACAGGCGGCGCAAGGTTCAAGGAAGCGGTGCAGCGCATCAAGGCCTCCGGTCTGGTGCCAACCCCTGCCGCCGTCTAAGCCTTCAATCCGCCGCACGGCGACGGGAATGATAATCGGGCCGATGGCGGACGTACTCAGGGCAAACTAACCTTTGCCGATTCCGTCGGTGAGAATGGCCGCCCCGGCCCCGATCCATCCAAGAACTCGGTTGACCAAGCGCTTGGGGATCGTGAAGTATTGGTTCTCCACGGGCGCGGGTCTGCGGTAGCGGTCTTCCGGCGCGGGCCAAACGGCGCCTGGCGGCTCGCCAAAGAACTTGGCATAGCTCTGAAGGGTCTTGGCGTACCAGTCTTGGAATTTGGCCGACTCTGGCTTTCCTCCTTTCGTCGGCCCATGGTGGAGCGGCTTGGGCAAGACCTCCTTGCAGAGACGGTTCCAATACGAGTCGGCATAGAGCAGGTGAAGGCGCCAGGCCTCATCGACTTCGTCGGATGGAAGACATGGATGGCCAGCGGCAACGCAGAGGAAGAGAAACTTGCGGTACTCCTCGATCACCTGATGGGTGTACTCGGGTGACCAGGCGTTTTCTTTGGCCAAGCGGCGGGCAAAAGTGAAGCTGGCCGGCTCTCCGTCGATATCGAACTCATGGATTTTCGTCCAAAGTGCTACTTGTTGCTGGTTCATGCCTTGCCTTGAATTCAGATACGGTTCAGGGCGGCGAAGAGCTTCATAATGAGCGGAGAATTGAGTTACGAAGAAGCGCTTCAGTACATTGCATCTCTGGAAGCCAGAGGTTGGCGGCTTGGCCTCGACCGAATGGAGGAGTTTGCCCGTCGCCTGGATCTGGCGGGTTCCTTAGGGGAGCCGGGCGGGCCCCAGTTCATCCACGTGGCGGGCACGAACGGCAAAGGATCGGTGACCGCCTACCTTCAAAGCATGCTCATCGAGTCTGGATACTCGACCGGGGCGTTCTTTAGCCCATTCGTCTACGACCCTCGGGAGCGCATTCAGATTGGGCGTCGGCTCATTCCCAAGAAGATTTTTGCGCTGTTAACCGAGTGGATACGCCCTTTCGGAGAGTCTTTAGCCGAGACGCCCTATGAAGGCGTCACGGAGTTCGAATTCAAAACCGCGATGGGCCTCCAGTTTTGGAAGGAGATGGAGGTGGAGTGGGTGGCGCTGGAAGTCGGACTGGGCGGCCGCCTGGATTCCACGAACATTGTCACTCCACGCTGTTCCTGCATCGTGAGCATTGGCTTGGACCACACCCAGTTGCTGGGCGATACGGTCGATCAGATTGCCGAAGAGAAGGCGGGGATCATCAAGCCGGGCGTCCCCACCGTGATTGGTGAATTGCCCTTGGAAGCTTCGCAGAGGATCAAAGCGATTGCGAAAGATCGAGATTCTGAACTTTGGGAGCTTGGGTTAGAGATCCAACTGGTTCAGGCGAGTTCAAGTGAATGGACCGTTTCCACCCCAGCGGGCAGCCATGCGGGTCTGATTCCGGGGATTCCCGGCGTGATGCAGCCTCAGAATATGGCGATCGCGGTTGCGGCGATGGATGCCTCAGGAGCGACGCGCACCTTAACCGGCTTGCAGCGGGGAAGTTTCGATGCGAAGATTCCGGGTCGCATGCAGCGAGTTCGCAGCGGGGATCGCGAGTTTCTGTTGGATGGCGCTCACAACAAGGATGCGGCGGCCGTCCTTGCCAAGTCACTTACTGCCTCCGGGGACGCGAAGCGGCGGATTGTGATGGTGACGGGGATGGTCAAAGGCCATGATCCTGAAGGTCTTTACCAGGAACTTGGGGATGTCGTCGACTCGGTTCATTTTGCCCCGATAGATTTCCATCGAGCGGCCGATCCGTTCGAACTCGAATCACTTGTGGGCTCCATGTTCGCGTCAAGTCAGGCCCACCGCAGCCTGGAAGTGGCATTGGCTAACGCGATCGACGAGGCCGATCCCGAAGATCTGATCCTCGTGACGGGGAGCTTCTATTTAGTGGGAGAAGTGGGCCGCCTGTTGGGACTCTGCGATCAGGATGCCAACGACTAAGAGCGGTAAATCACGTCGATAATGACGTCTTTGATTTCGGCCTTCGTCCTAAGGATCTTGGCGATCTTTTCGACTTCCGCTTTGAGGTCGGGAATATTGGCAGCGCGGTCGCCGCGCAAAGCTCCTCTGATATAGCAAACGCCATGCATGACCCGAATATCGGCTTGAGTGAGGTCGATTCCTCGTCGCGAAAGTTCGGATCGGGCAGATTTCGTGCCCCGGACATCTTCTTCGTTTGCCATATGACGGAATTGTAGCACCCAGCAAAAAGGAGAACGGCCACCTCGAAGGAGATGGCCGTTCAGCGTTACTCGGAGTGGGAACTAGACCTTGTCGGCTTCGTCCTCCGCGTCCTCGACGGTGATCCGCCGCCTGGCCTTCTCCTCGATGGCAGCGGTTGTCGGTACTTGGGCGGGATTTTCATCGGTTGCCGCCTGAAGCGCCGTAGACATCGAGCCTTTCTTCGAGATGTAGATGGCAACGGCCAGAGCGCCCACCGCAACCGCCGTGATGATGCCCAGAACCGGATTGTCGAATGGCTTGATGACAACCGGAGCCAGCAACAATGCGACCAGGTTCATAACCTTGATCAGCGGGTTGAGAGCAGGGCCAGCCGTGTCCTTGAAGGGATCTCCCACGGTGTCGCAGACGACTCCCGCTTTGTGAGCTTCCGTACCCTTGCCACCATAAAGGCCATCTTCGATGAGCTTCTTGGCGTTGTCCCACATTCCGCCAGAATTGGCGAGAAGGACGGCCATTAGCTGACCCGAAGCGATGGCGCCGGCAAGGAACCCGCCAAGCGCCTGAGCCCCCGTCAAATTGAACATCTCGCCACCAATGTTCGTTTGCGGCTTGCCAATGGAGAATCCAAAAGCAACTGCAACCGGCAAAGCGATCGCGAGGATGCCCGGGCCGAGAAGTTCCTTCTGGGCGGCTGCGGTAACGATGGAAACGCATGCGCCGTAGTTTGGCTTGCTCGTTCCCGCCATGATGCCCGGATCGTTTCGGAACTGCCGTCGCACTTCGTTGATCAACTGGAAGGAAGCACGTCCGACCGCGTTAATCGTCGAAGCGGAGAACAGGTAAGGAGCGGCGGCGCCGATCAAGAAGCCTAGGAAGATCTCCGGCAGGTCGAGTCGGATGCCCATCTGACCCAGCTTGGCATCTTCCAGGTAGGAGTGGAATAGCGCAACCGCCGCGACGACCGCAGTGGCGATCGCAAAGCCCTTGGTAAGGGCTTTGGTGGTGTTGCCGGCAGCGTCGAGGCGTTGGACTGCTTTGCTTCCGTACTCGTTGTCATGTCCATCTCCCGACATCTCAAAAACGCCTTGGGCGTTGTCCGAGATGGGTCCGAAGGTGTCCATCGCCAGCACGTATCCAGTGGTCGTCAGAAGGCCGAGGCCAACCAATGCGACACCGTAGAAGCTGAGGATATAGCCACCGTACATCGTCGGCGGGAAGAAGAACAGCGGCGCGATGAGCGCCATGACGATCCCGAACACCATGAAGACGCTCGATTCGGCGGCATAGGCAAAGCCCTGAATAATCATTGGAGCGGGACCAGCGCTTGAGACGCCCGCGACTTCCTGAACCGGCTTCTTATGAGTCGAGACATAGTAGTCGGTAAGCGCTTCGATGATAAAGGCCATGATCAAGCCGAAGAAGATCGCGGCAAAGAACATGTACCAGGGCACGGTTGCGTGCTCGATGCTATTCAGCGCCGCAGTTTCGCGGGCAGGCATCTTCGTCTGCGGGTCCGTCTTCATCTTGCCGAAGATGTTTTTCATCTCGGCAGGCGTCTCGCGGAAGAAGGCCAGGCCACCGGCTTGACTAAAGGGCGAGATGCTCTGGTCGATTCCAAACGCGACATCGTTGGTGTCGCTCTTGACGAACAGGGTCGGATTCATTGGTTCGCCAACCATTTCCCGCTTCATCTGGGGATTGGGATTGGCAGTGAGTGACTTCTTGAAGCCCTCCAGGTCACCGGTTAGGGTGTAGTTCATCTGTTCGATGGCCGGGGTGGGTCCGCCCTGCGACATCGTTTCGCGAACCGCGACAACCTTGAACTTTCCGGAAGTCAAAGCTTCCTTCATCGAAATGAATTCAGGATCGGTGCCGGTCTGCGGCTCCTTGAGGACGGCAAAGTCGAGGACCGGGTTTTCCGATGTTGCCGGGTCCACCATCTTGTAGCCCTCGAGGGGCTTGATGCCATCGAGTTGGTCAGCCTTCGCCGTTCGAACGAAGCTCAAGAGCTGCTGCTCGATCATCGGATTGAGCTTCATGTCCTTGAAGGTCTGAGTCGCCTTGATGTCGTCGTCGGAGACGGCATAGGTAGCGATCTTCTTCGTCTTGGCGATGCCATTAAGCTCGCTTTGAAGCGCGACGATGTTGGCCTTGATCTTCTCTTGGCCGGAGATCAGCTTGGACGTGCGGATCGGCGCACCGGTGCCTCCCATCATCCACCAGGAAAGGGCAAGCGTGAAAACGGCGGCGACTCCAGCGGAGCTATAGAACCCAGAGCGAATTCGCTTGAGCGGATCGGCATCCACGTCGTCCGTGCCCTTGACGCTGAAGATTCCAATGACCGACGCGATGATGCCGATACCTCGGGCCATCAGGGCGAAGAGGATGAGCTTCATCCAAGTCTGTTCGTCGAAGATGGAAGCTGTTGCCGCGCCAAGCACGATGGCGGCAACCAGAGTGACTTCATAGGACTCGAAGACGTCGGCAGCCATTCCGGCGCAGTCGCCAACGTTGTCGCCTACGTTGTCGGCGATCGTTGCCGGGTTGCGAGGGTCGTCCTCGGGAATTCCGGCTTCAACTTTGCCAACAAGGTCCGCGCCAACGTCGGCGGCCTTGGTGAAGATGCCTCCACCAACGCGCATGAACAAAGCGGCCAGGGATCCGCCAAAGCCGAATCCTACCAAGAGGGTCATGGCGCTGCTTCCGCCGAACAGCAGAATCAAAGTCGCACCTGACAGGCCCATGCCAACGGTGATCAATCCGGCAACGGCGCCGCTACGGAAGGCGATCTCCAAGGCATTCTTATAGCTTGTGAGCGCAGCGTGGGCGGTTCGCATATTGCCGTCGACGGCCGTCCGCATGCCCCAGTAACCTGCGATGTAAGAAGCGGCTACACCGGCCACGAATGTGATCGGCACAAGGAAGTTATGGAAGAGAAAAAAGAGGCCTAGGCCGAGAATGACCACGAAGACGATCATCAGCCGGATTTGCTGAGTGAGATAAGCCAGGGCGCCTTCCTTAATGGCACCACCGACTTCCTGCATCTTCGCGCTGCCAGGCGATCGTTTCAAGACCGCCGAGCGAAGGAGAAAGGCGCCGATAACGGTCAAGATTCCGATCCCAAGCGAGACATAGAGCATCGTCTTGTCATTGCTTGAGAAGTTGAGTCTGACGTCGGCTTCGCCGGCAAAAGCTGCTGTTGGAACGATGAGCGCGGCGATCGTCG
>JADZBW010000200.1 GCA_020851885.1 Fimbriimonadaceae bacterium
GCGCGTCGAGCTTCAGCCCTCGCCCTGTTCAATTCGGCCTGATGAACGCCGTCCCCGACGCTTGCCGCGTTGGCCCGCGATGCCTTGGCATCTTCAAGCTTTTGGAGACTTTTCTCGAGCAGGGCGCTCTTGGAATCCTGGGCGAGTTGGAGTCGTTGGTCAGCTTCTTTCTTGGAGATTTCCGCGGCTTCTCGATTCGCCTTTGACTTGAGAATTTCCTCACGCGCTTTCACCCGCTCAGGTTCCAAATGGGCCAAGCGTTTGTCTCGATTCTGTTCGGCGTCCTGAGTTGCTTCGAGCCGCCGTCGCGCGGTGTACAGTCGAAGTTGCGCCTGCGAGATACGAAACTCGGCTTCGCGCAATCTCGCTTCCGCCGTCTCCGCATCAGCAGATCGGGAGGCTAGCTGGCGGATCAGATCGTCGCGTTGAGTTTCCAGGGCCGCCACATCGACTTCAGGATGATCGATCTTTGGCCCATGCCCAAGTTGTTCAAGTTCGTGCTCGAGTCTGCCTTTAGCCTTGACGGAAGCTTGGAGTTCCTCATTGAGGGTTTGCCAATACGATCGGGCTTCATCCACCTCCTCCTGAGATCCGGCGATTTGTCCCTTGAGTCCCTCTATCTCGTCGAGTTGCTTCTGACGCTCCGACTGACGCTTCTTTGAACGAGACTCCGAATCGGAAACCAACCGATCGATTTTGTCGATTTCGCGCTCGATTTCAACAAGATCGGCCTTTCGCTGCACAAGGCCATAGGCTTGTCGGTTGGAGTGTCCGCCCGTGACGGCACCCGAGTGGTGGACAACCTCGCCATCCAAGGTCACCATTCGGCTCCAGCCTGTTGTCTTGGCAAGTCGGAGTGAGGTGTCAAGATCCTCGACAATGAGAACGCGACCCAAGAGGGAGTCGATGACCGGTCGGACTCGATGTTCGCATTCGACTAATTGGTTTGCCTGGCCCACCACTCCCTTTTCGCCAAGTAACTTCCGCAGTTCGAAGGACGACTCAAAGGGCCGCATAAGAGGAATGGGCTGAAAGGTCGCCCGGCCCAGCCGATGCTCTTTCAGGTATCGGATGGCGGCCTTTGCATCCGAATCATGGTCGACGATGAGGTCGTTTGCCGAACCGCCAAGGGCCGTTTCGATCGCCAGGGCAAAGTCCTTGTCGACCTCAACCGCTTCACCGACCGGCACATACGTACCTTGAAGCAAGTGGCGTTCTGCCGCCTCCAAAACGGCGCGAGATCCCTGATTGAGGCCTTCATGGGTCTCGATGGTCGCTTCGATGCCTCGTCGGCGACCTTCCAAAGCGGCCTTTTCGGCGAGCAGCCGTCGGCTGGATTGGGCGTCCTGTTCATCTTGGACGCGCGCTCCCGTTAGCGATGCCTCGACTGCGTTCACGCGGTCCTGCAGCGTCCTAATGCAATCGTTCTGCTCATCAAAGGCTGCCTTGGCTTCCGCAACGGCGGACTCCAAGTCAGGCAAAGACTCGATGATTCCCTTGAGTTCCCGCTTGGCAAGGCCCGCCCGTTCCTTCTGTTGCGCCGCATGTGCTTCACTGCGCAAACGAGACGTCAAATCGTCACGGGCCTTTAAGAGCGACTTTTCCAGCGCCTGCAGCTTCTGCTGAAGCTCCTTGGCCTCGTCCCCCGCACCGGCAAACTCAATCCTGACTTTGTCGAGGGTGTCCAGTTCCGCCTTTTCCTCTGCTTCCAGCGCGACGATCTCGGATTCAAGTTCTTGGACCCGCTCTTGGCCCTTTCCAACCTCATCGCCAAGGCTCTTCTCCAGATCATCGAGGCTCTCAAGCCGCTGTTGGGCAAGGCGCTCGTCGGCGGTGGATCGCTCCATCGCGGTGAGGCTTCCCTGTTGGAGCCCGCGCACGGAGTCCATTTCGCGTTCGATTTCACTGACTTTTTCACCGATGCGACGAACTTCCAGGTCGAGGTCGTCGGCTCGGCTCAGTTCGGATTGGGCGACTTTCGACGCATCCGAGATCTTCTTTTCAAGTTGTTCGACTTCTCGAACGGCTTTGGCAACCTCGTTGATCAACATCCCCGCCTCGACTTCCCGAAGGCTGTTGAGGGCGGTCTTGTACTTCTTGGCGACCTCGGCTTCCTCGCGAAGCGGCTCACGCTGGGTCTCCAATTCGGAGAGGATGTCCGTCACCCGCGAAAGATGCTGCTGGGCGGACTGCATTCGGCGCAGACTCTCGACTTTGCGGGCCCGATAGCGCTGGACTCCTGCGGCCTCATCGACCCAAGCCCGGCGTTCTTCCGGCGAGGCGGCCAGAGCATTGTCGATGTCCTTCTGACCGACGATCGCGTAGCCCGAACGGCCCAAACCAGAATCGGCGAGCAACTCGAAGATGTCCCGTAACCGGCAGCTCTGCTTGTTGATCGAATACTCGCTTTCCCCGCTACGCGTGAGTCTGCGCGTGATCGAAACTTCGTTGGTGTGGATTGGAAGGGACCCATCCTCGTTATCGAACAACAGATTGACTTCGGCGAACCCAACTGGCTTCCGACGCGAACTGCCGCTGAAGATAACGTCTTGAGAATTCGATGCCCTCAAGGATCGCGCATTTCCCTCGCCCAAGCCCCATAGAATTGCGTCGACAAGATTTGACTTGCCACAGCCGTTCGGGCCGACGACGGCGATGAGACCGCCATCCATGTTGAACTCGGTCCGATCGGCGAAGGTCTTGAATCCGAAGATTTTGACGCGCTTAAGACGCATAGGCAGAGAGTGAAATTACAGACGGAGATTGTACGCGGGATGGAGCGGAGTTTGCCTCAATGTGGAAAACCTAGGTCTATACCGGACGCTGCATCTTGAAAATCGCCAGCGCTTCCGTGTCGATGTAGTCGTGGCCTCCCAGTCTGGCAACGAGTCGCACCTGATTTTCGATCACCCCATCGCTCCAAAGGCTCTCGTGAATATGGGCGGCGAGGACTTCCCCAATGACGTACCTTGCCGCCCCGGGACCCTTCCCATGTTCGACGACTTGAAATAACCGGCACTCAAACTGAATCTGGCTCTCCGCGACCCTGGGGGGAGCAACGAACACACTGGGCTCCGGGGTCAATCCGCTCAAATCCCATTCCGAAATATCGGCGGGAACGCCCTTCGAGGTAAGGTTCATTCGCTCGGCAATCTCCCGATGAACGAGATTGACGACGAACTCCCGAGTTTCGATCACGTTCTGCAAGCTGTCCTTCGCTCCTCGCGATGAGAGTGTCGGGCTATAGGCGAGACTTGGCGGGTTGGAACCGCCCACCATGAAGAAACTGAACGGCGCAAGATTGAGGTGGCCATTGGCAGCCTGGCTGCTCACAAAGGCGATGGGCCGGGGGTGAATCGTGGCTGCCAGAATCTTGTAGGACTCTTCGTGAGTTGTGTCCGCAAAGGAAACAGTGTGAAAAGCGGACATGACAGGAGTATACGAGTTGGTTGACCTGGCCGTTTCTCCAATGTGATGGGCATTGCGATAGAATCGGCTCATGTTTGGCCATCGCTCGCTAGCCTCGTTGCCTTACCTGCGCGACTACACTTCGCGTCGCTCCTCTTCCTATGATCAAAGGGGCGGGAACGCAGACTGGGTAACGATTCAAGCCGGGGGATCTGCGACTCTCCTCCAGACGGATGCGCCCGGATGCATCAAACACATTTGGTGCACGGTCGGGAATGACGACCTTCATCCCCGAAAGTGCGTCATTCGCATGTGGTGGGACGGCGAAGAGCACCCAAGTGTCGAAGCGCCACTAGGGGACTTCTTCGGAATCGGCCATGGCCTGCGTCGAAACTTCGTTTCTGCACCTCTGCAGATGTCGCCGGAAGATGGTCGGGCCTTTAACTGCTGGTGGCCAATGCCTTTCGATGTTGCGCGCATCGAGGTCCAAAACGAGTGCGATGGCCCAGTCAACCTATATTTCTATGTGGATTACGAAGAGTATGAACTGCCCGCCAATGACGCCAACGATCGAGAACGCACCGCCAGGTTCCATGCCCAGTGGCGACGTGAAAACCCGACAGAAGGATGGCTGACCGAGAAGTTGGGACCCGACAACACCATGCGCATTTGGCAGGGGAACCCCAATCTCGACGACGAGGGCAATTACCTGATTCTGGAAGCTCAAGGGGACGGCATCTATGTTGGTTGCAACCTCAACATCGACTGCTATCAGCGACAAGGAAACGATTGGTATGGAGAGGGCGACGACATGATCGTCATCGACGGTGAACCGTGGCCACCCAGACTCCACGGCACGGGCACCGAGGACTATTTCAACACCGCCTTTGGCCCAACTCAGGAGTACTGCGCCCCCTATCATGGGATCACCGTGAACTCCGGGAACCCGGATTGGCGTTGGAAGGGCAAGAACTCGATGTACCGTTTTCATATCGAGGATCCAATCAGGTTCAGGAAGTCGATACGGGTGAGCATCGAACATGGCCATGCCAATAAGCTCGCCAATGACTACAGCAGCACGGCTTATTGGTATCAACTGGAACCACATTCCCCATTCGCCAAACTCCTGCCCGTGCATCAGCGAATGCCAAGAGCCAACGAGCCGGACTTCCCATCCGCCTAGAAAGGGCGCCCTATCTCTGGTACAATAGAACTTGGCGGATTCGTTTGCTCCTTCATCCCGCGGGCTTCTAGTCTTTGCACGGCGTGATCTCGAAATGAAATCCGTCGGAGCCGAGCATCAACACGATCCAACTGAATTCATCAAGAGACTCAGACTCGACCACGGCAAGCCTCTCCATGGGGG
This sequence comes from Fimbriimonadaceae bacterium, assembly GCA_020851885.1. GTDB lineage: Bacteria > Armatimonadota > Fimbriimonadia > Fimbriimonadales > Fimbriimonadaceae > 55-13. Next base: position 4,775 of record JADZBW010000200.1, read on the forward strand.
TAGCCAATAATCGTCGAATATCCCTCGATCTTGGAACTGCTTCTGAACCGTTGAATCGCCCGATCCCTTCCATTGCCTTCAGTCTCGATGCACTCGATGAACTGATCCAAGGCAGATCACTCAGTCTGGATTTTGCCGACGACACGATCCGGTTGGAATCTTGCTCCGGGGAGTTGGTGATCGACTGCGATCATCGAGGCGAAACTCAGCAGTACCGAGTCTCTCTTTCCCATCTCGCCCTTAGCTCCACCATACTCGCCCGATTCGACCGCGCTCACGAGGAATAACACTATGGCAATCGCACTGAAATCAATGACCAAACTTATCGAGATTGAGACCGGTAAAGAGTGGCGCGTCGAACGCCGTACCCGAGGAAAAGATGCGGAGAGCGCAGACCCATCGAGGCCCACGCAGACTTGGATCATCATCCTGTCGAATCCAATGGGGCATAAGCAGTTCGTGCCAGAGGAACGAATCTGGAAGCTGTTCCGCACCATCGATGCCCCTGCCGCCGTTGTCGAATCGTCGACGGAATCGACGACCGTCGAGTCGGTTTAGTCGGTCTTTTGCCGAGGGTGCCCTCGGCCTCCGTCTCAGGATCGATCTGCCTCTTGCCATCGTCTGCATAGACCCTGTGGGGTGTCGATGAGTCGCGGTTAGACTTGTGACCTGGGATCGCCGAATTTATTCCGCCCCTGGGATCGCCGAATTTGCTCTGCCCCTGGGATCGCCGAATTTATTCGGCGCGAGGGATCTCCGAGTTCATTCGGCCCCAGCCGACAAGTTTCGCCAATTTCCACGCCCGCCCAACGGAATTCCAACCTATCACCGGATGTCATCCGGCAAACGACGTGAGCCATTTCACCGGATGGAAGGGATTTCGTGCCCAAACCGCGTAATCTATACGACATGAGAAAGTTCGGTTGGCTCATTGCGGTGGTTCTGACGACAGGCATGGCGTTTGCCCAGGCACCCGCCTCGGATTTGGTCACGCAGGCGCGACAAACAGCGGCGAAGTCGGGCAAGGTTCCCTTTATTCGTTTCACCGCTTCCTGGTGCGGATGGTGCCACAAGA
>JADZBW010000201.1 GCA_020851885.1 Fimbriimonadaceae bacterium
AGATAAAGAAGGCAATTTCCAGTCCCTCCGCCAACGAATCCACGGCACTGCGTTGCTGGGCCAATTGAGTTCTTGAAAGATCGACTTCTGCATTGGCGCGATTCAGGGCGTCCGACAGCGAAGAATATGAGTTCAGGGCCAAGACTCCGGCGCCACCCATCAGTCCGGCGGAGATCAAGAGGACCCAAGAAATTGCCAAGGGATTGAAGATTCCAAAGAACTCCGACGCCGCGATCATCGCCAAGATTCCCGCGCTGCCAAAGCAAAGCAGCGATGCATTCGGTATCCGACGCTTGTTCACCATGTCTTCTGACGTTCGGCGGGAGTCAATCGGTGGTACCGTTCAACTAATGATTCGCTCCACAACCGTCATTGGCGTTCAGCGCAAGGACCATATCGCCATTGCTGCCGATGGACAGGTGACGCTTGGGGAGGCTACGATCCTCAAACATAAAGCGAGGAAAGTGCGCCGCTTGGCAGGCGGACGCGTCATTTGCGGTTTTGCCGGATCGGTTGCCGATGCCCAAGCGCTGCAGGATAAGTTCGAGTCCAAGCTGGAGTCCTTTGGCGGCAATCTGAAACGGGCGGCGATCGAGTTCGCGAAAGAGTGGCGAACCGATAAGATCCTGCGTCAACTGGAAGCCTTGATGCTCGTCGCGGACAAAGAAACCCTTCTGCTGGTTGCCGGAAATGGCAACGTTATCGAGCCCGATGACGGCGTTGCGGGGATCGGCTCGGGGGGAAGCTATGCCTTGGCGGCCGCGAGGGCGCTCGTGGAGAACACCGATCTCGGAGCGGAGGAAATCGCCCGCAAGTCACTTGAGATCGCCGGTCAAATCTGCGTGTTTACGAACGATCAGATCACCGTTGAAGTCATTTGAGCCTTTGATACGTCTCTTTAGATGCGTATGAAAAGGATCGAGGCCTATGTTCGGGTCAATAAGCTCGACGACGTCAAACAGGCTCTAGAGGATGCAGGAATTCATGGTTTAAGTTGCGAGCAAGTGCGTGGCTATGGACGGCAATTGGGTCGAACGGATAAGTATCGCGGAAGCACGTACGCGGTCAATCTCCTGCCCAAACTCAAAATCGAAGTGGTCGTCAAAGACGAAGATCTGGAAACGGCGATTGAAACCATCGTCGGCGCCACTCAAACCGGTGAGATCGGGGATGGGAAGATCTTCGTTAGCGAAGTATTGGAAGCGGTGCGAATTCGTACCGGCGAGCGCGGCAACGATGCGCTGAGCTAGAAATCAATTCTTCTTGGCCGATCTGCCGATCGATGGCAAGAGTGCACGTGCGTGACAGGCCGCTCTGTTTTGGCTAAGCTGTCATCGTGCTGCACTCTTTGATCGCAACGGCCCTGATTCTTGGCAATGGCCAGAAACCCCAATCGGATATCGAGGCAATGATCCGATCCTACTGTTTGGCCAACAAGGTGCCGAGCATCGCCTATGCCATCGGAATTGCCGGGAAAGTTCAGATGACCGGTGCGGTGCAGGGAATTGGCCCGGACCCAGTCGCTTCCAATACCATCTACCGCTTGGGTTCGATAAGCAAACCGGTGACCGCCGTTGCGACCCTTCAGTTGGTAGAGCAGGGCAAGCTCAGCCTGGACGAGGATATTCGCAAGGCTGTGCCAGAATGGCCGGACAAAGGGAAGAAGATCACCCTGCGCCAACTCTTGGGACACCTGGGCGGTATCCGCCACTATGGCAACAAGGCCGATGCCTTCTACAACCATTTCAACGATTCAGGTTCGGCGTTGAAGGTCTTTAAGGACGATCCCCTGGTCGATGAACCCGGGACGAAGTACAGCTACAGCACCCATGCATTCACCATCGTCGCCCGTGCCTGTGAGAATGGGTCAGGTCTTGGATTCCCACTCTTGATCAAGTCCCGAATCTCCGATGTATCCAATTCTCCAACCCTCCGCTGCGAAGATCGACGGGTGGCGGACCGAGACCGCGCGACCTTGTATGTGAAGTCAGGAACCGACATTCGCAAGGTGCCTGCGGCCGAGGATCTGAGTTGGAAATATGGCGGTGGGGGATTGGAGTCCACCGCTGGCGATCTATGCCGATTCGCCTTCGCGGTCCTCGAAGGCAGACTCCTCAAGCCCAAGACGGTCGATGAGATGTGGACGTCTCAGAAGACCAACGATGGCAAAGCAACGGGTTACGGAATGGGTTGGTCGGTGGGAGAAGGCAAGTATGGCAGGCGAGCAAGTCATAGTGGAGCCCAGCAGGGCGCACAGTCGAATATGGTCGTTTACCGAGATAAGGGCGTCGTCATCGTGCTCTTGTCGAACCTGACCGGTCACCCTCTGGGTGAGTTGACGGATCAGATTGCCGACTTTGTGTTTGCCAAGTAGTTATGGCTCGCTGGGAGAATTTTTCGATTTGGCGGGGACGCCTTCCCCATTGGCGGGCGGACAACGTCACCTATTGGGTGACCTTCAACCATCGGCGCAACTTGGATGAGATGGAACGTCGCCTGATGCTCACGGCGCTCATGCGCCCGGAGGGTCGAAAGTGGAACCTCCTCATCGTCTGCGTTCTTCCGGCGGAGACGTCCCTTCTCTTCACGGTAAACGAAACTCCCAACGGCGTTCCGTTCGAATTGAG
>JADZBW010000202.1 GCA_020851885.1 Fimbriimonadaceae bacterium
AGGGGGCTGGCCAGAAAATTCGTCTCGGCGTGGGTATGTCTCATGGTCGCGATGGTTGGAATCCCGTTCGTGGCGGGTAGCCTCACGCCAGGTGCATCCATTCCCATCATATTGGGTTTGATGGCGCTAGCAGTCCTGACTGTGTTCTTCACCTTCCGGTCTGATTCGCCCCGCAAAGCATGAAGAAGATCGACCTGTATGTGCTGAAGGAGCTGAGTGTGCCGTTTCTTATTGGCACGATCTCGGTATTGCTGATGTTCCAGGCCAATCAGTTCATTTATCTCTTTCGAAACGTCAGCCTGCAGAACGTCCCATTCCGAGCTTTCGACCAATTGGTTCTCTATAAGACGCCCTATTGGACGAACATGACCCTCCCGGTGGGTATGTCGTTGGCGGCGTCACTGGCCGTATCGAGATTGACCCGGGAAAGCGAGCTGACGGCGATGCGTGCCGTCGGCGCCCGAATTCTGCGCGTGATCATGCCGATCGCCGCATTCGGAATCTTGGTCGCCGTCTTTAACTTCGTACTCGTCGAAAAGATCATGCCGGGCGCCGAACGGAAGTTCAATAAACTCTCAAACGAAGTGGGCGTCCTCGGTGGGATCCCGACCTTCAACCAAAACGTAGGCATCAAGCTGAAGAATTGGTGGGTCAACTTCGGGTCGATTCAGCGGGGAAGCCAGGGCAACCTGATTCTCACCGACATCATTCTCTTCGAACGTCCCCAACCGAACATGACGGTCATCACGACCGCCAAACGGGGCGTGTACGGATCGGGAAACTGGGTGATGCAAGATACGTTCGTCAGGATTCTGCAAAACGAGGATCTCGTGAGTCTGAAACCGGGTCAAGACATCACGATCAACGAACCGATCGAAGTAGATTCGCTTTTCGGGCCACCGGTAACGGAAGAGAAGACGCTCACCGAGCTAGCTCAGACCATTTCGCGCAATAGAAAGGCGGGACTTGACACGAGGGTCGACGAAGTCCAATTCCATAATCGTTTCGCCGTGCCTTTCTCATGCCTGGTTTTCGCAATCGTTGGTCCGGTGTTTGCCGTATGGTTTTCTCGCAGCGGCGCCTTTGTCGGCGTGCTGCTCAGCATGGTCCTCGTGTTGGTTTACTACAACGCCTGGGTCATCTCGACGGAGATATTAGGGAAGAACGGTTGGACGGCGCCCTGGTTGGCGGCATGGCTTCCAAACTTCATCTTCATCATCTTAGGGCTCTTTGCAATTCGGAGGCTCGAATGAGGGCCCTCGGGGCCATTGGGCTTCTTGCCCTCGCAGGTTCTTGCTTTGGGCAAGACGCTTCAGGCGCGATCAAGACCGTTCTTGGAACGTTGAAAGATAAGGAATTGTTGCCCAAAGTTCCACAAATCCCCGCGACTCAGCCCCAGGTAAATGATCCCACCGTTCGGGCCGGACAGTTGCCGGCATTCAATCCCGATCCCAATCGGCAGGAATTGAAGATCGAAAAGGGCGATTTCACCCGAAAAGGGGCAGACCTGACGGTCTCGAATGGCGCACATATCTTCTATCGCGGATACGAGATCTTTGCGGACAAAGTAGTCGGGAATCTGGATAACCAGGTTTTCAAAGCAACCGGCAATGTAAAAGTCTTTGGAGCGGATGCCTTCGTCAGGGGTGATGAAGTCACCGTCAACATGCGGAACAAGACGTTTCTCGCCAAGGACGCGTATGTCGATGTTCGCCCATCGCTTTTGGGCGGGAATGTGCAGCGAGACTTGTACTTTAAGGGCGGTTTGGCCTATGGATCCAAGCAAGAGATCTTTGGCGAGAAGTGCGACGTAACTTCCTGTGATCGAGAATCTCCGCACTATCACTTGATGTCCGCGACGACGACGATCCGGCCCGGCAAGCGAGCGATTTTCCGAAAAGTGTCGGTGGTGCTTTTCAATCGAACCCTGTTCAAACTGCCTTACTTGTCGATCCCTCTCGATGAAAGAACCTACAAGTACATGCCGGAAGTGGGGCAGACGTTCGACGAAGGATATTACGTCAAGTTCAAGTTCGGCATTCCATTGAAAGATGACTTCAACTTCCTGGACACCCACGTCGACTACTACTCCAAGAAAGGCCCCGCTCTGGGACTCGATTACAACTACACGACTCGGAAGATGCGGGGAATCCTGAGTGCCTATAGTGTGATCGGGGACAGCAAGACCTTCACCGTCACGAACCGGCATCGACAAGAACTGGGCTTTGGCGTCTTGACCCTGGACAATAACTACCAGGAGAACAACTACCTCGCGGCTCCTAAAGCGAAGATCCTCAATACGCGCATCGGCCTGTTCATCCCCCAGGGAAGCGGCACGTCCACGAGGTTCGATCTCCTCCGAAACGACAACGATTCCGGCCTTAGCCATTCAGAATCGCAGTCCTTCAAGGTGAACGATAACCGGCGGTGGTCCCAGACCTTTCGTACAAATCTCGATGTCGGATACTCGAAGAGTTCCAATCAAAGCGGCTCGTTTTCAACCGAGCGCGAGCAACTTGACGTCAAGTTCCGGGCCAACCAGGATCTCAAGCGGGCAACCGCCCAATTCGATTATCAGCGCGCAATTCCCATCGGAGACACGTCGAATTTCTTCTCGGGCTCGGATCGTACGCCGGTTCTCACTCTCTTGACCGACTCGCGTCGGCTGCTCGGGCAGAAGAACAACTTTCCTTTGCCCTTCAATGCGGAAGTCAGCCTTGGCGAGTTCGCGAATTCGTTGGATAAGAATAGAGTTAGCCGTGCCAACTTAGACTTTAACTTCAACAGGCCCGATCACAGCGGGGGACGGTTCCATTTCGACGTCAACGGTCGATTCAAGCAAGGCATCTATAGCGACGACACGGCGCAATACAACTTGGGGCTTGGGCTTCAGGCGACTTACGACCTGGGCCGAGATACCAGTATGAACGTCCGTTACAGCTATCTAAGGCCCTATGGTTACTCACCTTTGCAGATCGATCGATTAGGCCGAACCAACCTCTTGACCGGAGACTTGACGGTGCGTCCTATGAGGACGATGATGCTGGGTGTACAGACCGGCTACGACATCCTGCAACTGCAGAAGGATCCGTTGGGCGGATCGCAAGTCGCGTGGCAATCGGTTGGTGCGCGGATGGAATACCGCCCGGTCGATTACATCTCCCTTCGGGCTCTAAGCACCTACGATACATACCTCGGCTCCTGGAGCAACCTCCGGCTGGATCTGGCTTACAAACCGGGCGCGACTTTCGTCGGGCTTGGCGCAAAGTACGATGGAGTCCGCAAGACGTGGAGTTCGATGTCGGGCTTTGTCGATGGATTCAAGTGGGGTCGGCTGCGAACCAGCCTGCTCTTCAGTTATAACGGCTACTTGAAGCGGTTTGAGTCCCGGCATGCCCAGTTCACCTACGATCTTCACTGTGCGGAAGCGGTGCTGACGGTGATCGACAATCCCGTCGGCTTCCGGTCCGGAACCAGCATCAACTTCTATCTCCGGATCAAGGCGTTTCCGTTCAACACGGGGTTCGGCACCGGCACCAGCGGCCAGCCGGTCGGAATCAACTAACTGCTGGCGCTCGTATAATGCCGAAGCGCAAAGCGCCAGAAGATCCTGGATAGGGTTAGAAAGATCGTTGCCCAAAGCAACCCGAGCGCGACCATCGAGCCATTGGCCCCTTGCACCAATTGCGTCGCCGGGATGGTCGCGATGAATGCCATTGGCACCACAAAGGTCAAAACCTGCCGAAGGCTCGGACCATAGATGTCGATCGGGAAACGGGAGACGTCCGTGAGGGTTTCGGTGAGAACCCAGAGATTGTCGACTCGCACCAGCCAAATACCCGTGGTCATGAGGATGAGCGAGACCGAGTAGTAAATGGCCAGGGAGGCCCCTATCAAGATGACATAGGCCGCCCAGTCGGCCAGGTTAGGGGTGAGGTTCGATTGAATGACCCCGATCACCAGCATCGCCATGCCGGCGAACATGGTGCCCGCCTTATCGAAGTTAAATTTGCGACTGGAAATCCAAAACTGGGTGTCGATTGGCTTGGTGACGATGAAGTCCAGGGTGCCCTGCCGCACGTGTTGGGGGATCTCCATGATCGACATGAAGAAAGCCGTGCCAAAAGAGGTCATCAAGAAGATCGTTGCGGCGAGAATGAACGACTGACCTCGGCCCCATCCGGCAACGGAGTTGGTGTTGCGGTAGACCACGAGAAGAATGAGCACAAAGAAGCTCATCCAAACCATGTTCTGGAGGATCTTGGCGAAGAAGTTGGCGCGAAATTCCAGCTCTCTGGCAAGGCTGGTCACGAAGAAGGTCTTGTAGATCTTCCAATAGCGCCGCATGGGTTTTAAGTTACCAGGGAGTGCGCCGCCATCGGCGTGCGTTGACTTGTATACTCATGCCGATGTTGGGAGTCCTGATTGCGCTTCTCCTTGCGTTCGCGCTGATCGGATGCATCAGGCCAATGATCGTTCATGCCCTGGGTGTTACCGATCAGGCTGCCGGCATAGGGCTTGCCGGTTTGGTGGGCCTAGGTAGCGCGGGCACCCTCCTCTTTTTCGCTGGCCTGATCGATGTCCAGGCAGCCATCTATGGCACTTCGATTCTTGTTGTCTTGTTGGGCGCCACGCAGTGGATTAGGTATCGAAAGGGGCTTTCGATTGCTTTCTCAAGACCACAAGGCCTGGATCTCCTTTTCCCACTTGCGATCGGCCTTGCCCTTCTTATGGCCCTTGCCGGAGTCCTCGCTCCCAGCACCGCCACCGACTGGGACTCGCTTGCCTACCACCTCGCCGTTCCGAAGATATGGCTCGAGACGGGGACGATCGACGTCATCCCGACCATACACCAATCCAACTTCCCATTCGCCGTCGATAGCCTCTTCTTGATTGGGTTGAAGTGGGGAGGCCAGGCCGGGGCGAAGGCATTTGTTTGGATCTACACATTGCTTGGCGCGATGGCCATCTTTGGACTCGCTCGACAGCGGTATGGCCAGCGTGCGGGTTGGTGGGCTTGCCTCGTCTTCACGACGCTTCCCGCGGTTCTTTGGCTGTCTGGAACCGCTTATGTCGATGTGGCGCACGGGCTTTATGCGGGCTTGGGTCTGATCTTCGCCTGCTGGTGGCTGGAGTCCAACGACTCCAAGCATGCTTGGCTAAGTGCGATCATGCTCGGCTTTGCCTTGGGCACCAAATACACCGGTTTGCAAACGCTGGCCGTGGCCGGGCTCGTAGCACTTGTTGTGGCGTTCTCGACCAGGCGGAACCACAAGCCGGTCTTCTTGATCGGGTTGGTGGCGCTTGCCATCGGCAGCCCATGGTACGTGAAGAACGAGGTCTGGAAGGGCAATCCGGTCTTCCCGTTCTTCTACAGCAAGCTGGGCGGTAAGGATTGGGATCAGCGCCGAGCCGAAATCTACACGAATGAGCAAAACACCTTTGGGGTAGGGCGTGAAGTACCTCCAACAGGACCGATTCAGCCGCAGCGACTTGGTCACAGCGTGCTTGGGCTGGCCTATCAGCCGGGCCGATACGTGAATCCAATGCAGACCGCGGGCGGTGGCGATCCCATGGGAGCGGTCGGGATCGCGGTGGTCGGAGCGCTGATGCTGGGGATGTTCGCCGGTCAGCGCGGCAAGTTTGAGCGCGCGCTCCTGGCAGGCGTTCTTATCAGCCTTGGCATCTGGTTTGTTTTGACCCAGCAGAGTCGATACATCCTTACGCTCTCGGTTCCATTGGCGCTGATCGCCGGACAACTGACAACTCGCCGGGGCTTTGGGGTCTTGATGGGCGGAGTTGCCGTGGTTCAGGCACTCATGAGCCTCTATATTCTCAATTCG
>JADZBW010000203.1 GCA_020851885.1 Fimbriimonadaceae bacterium
ACTGGCTCGATCTCGAAGCAGGAAGTCTCATTCTTCCGCAGGCAGAGGCGGTATCCCCGTAAGTCGATTTCAACGGGATCGCCGAAGGGCGCCACCTTGACCACGTGCACAATCGTGCCTACCGTCAAGCCCATCTCTTCCAGACGACGGGCGTTTGAGCAGTGGCACGTGACCTTGGTGATCCTTACCGACATCCCCTGCTTCAAGTCTGAGAAAGTCATCGTTGCCGGCCCCGCATGCGCCATATCTTTAATCTACCCAAAAAAGTATGTTTTGATTCATCAAAACATTAAACGCTTTTGGTCCAAGACGAAAATCGGGACTGGAAGATTGCGATTATCGAAGGACGACCTTGAAAAGCGCGGGATCTACCTTGCCATCGACGGTCAGCGCAACGTCCCATTGGTTGGTGACTTTCACGACTCTCGCTCCGCGTTCGGGACCAATGGCAATGTTCTGCTCTTCGACGTACTGGACGAGGTCGCCGTCCTCAGTGATCGACATCTGAAACTTTCCAACGGGATCCGCTCCCAGGTAAAAGCGGAAATTGCCGGAAACGACGTAGCATGTCTTGCCACCAACTTGCTTTTGACCATCGACGACATAGGTAGCCCATTGATTCCGTCGGTACTCGAGGTCGCTTTTTTGGGCGATCGCGATGTCGAGTGGCATGGATCGGTCGCCCAGGCTCTTGCTTGCGGCCGTATAGATGGCTCGATAATCCAGGTTGATGCCGTTGCGAGGATTGTGAACAGGTTCCACAAGCCTCAGTCCGGGTGCGGCCTCGAACTTCTCATTCGGGACGTTATAGGAACACATGTTGCCGTCGCTCGTCACCAACCACTTGGTTGGTTGGCCTGGATCGGGATTGGCGGATAACTTCTGTTGGGAGATATAGAGCTTGGACTCTTTCTCAAATTGAAGGGTCGTCATCAGGCTCGCGGAGGCTCCTTCTGATGCAACCGTTAACTTGATCGTACCGGTCATGCTTTTCGCGGTGTAATACCGAACAAGCATCTTCTCGATGAGTTTCTTCGCGGACGGATCCTGTTTTGGACATGGGCCGATCAAGGCCAGAATGAGGATCGAATTGAGCAGCATATTAGTTACCCCGTTTCCAGGTCACATCCTGGACGTCTGAGAGCCGGTTTGCAGTTCGCGCCGCGACGAAGAGCCAGTCCGCGAGGCGGTTCAAGAAGATACGAAGCTGTTCGCGCACGGGCTCTTCCTGATTAAGTTCCAAGACCGTCCTCTCCGCGCGGCGGCAAACCGCCCGCGCCATGTGAAGCCGGGACGCCAGTTCCGCCCCCCCAGGAAGTATGAAGTTCGTCAAAACCGGCAGCGAATCATTCATTTGGTCGATAGATCTCTCCAGATGGATTGCCGCTTCGGATTCGATCGTTTCGAACCTCGCCTCGCCAGGGGAGGCTATTTCAGCGCCAATTTCAAATAGCCAGTTTTGGATATTGAAAAGCAAGGGACCCAATTCGTCGTTCTGCGCACTGACCCTGGCATGGCCGATGATCGCGTTCAATTCGTCCACGTCGCCGATGGCATTGATTCGAGGGCTCGTCTTGGCCACACGGAGTCCACCGATCAGCCCGGTCTCGCCTTGATCTCCAGTACGTGTGTAGATTTTCATTTGGAAGATGTGAGGACTCGCCATGCGAAGACCGGGAGATTCTTCGCCTTGGCGATTTTCCGTGGGTTCAAGATCAAGCGCCATAGCCATTCCAATTTCAACTTCTGCAGGAGCATTGGCGCACGTTTTGCACGACCGGAGAAGACGTCAAACGAGCCGCCGACCCCCATTGCAACCGATGCGCCGATCGTGGACTGGGTGGCTCTGATGAACTTCTCTTGTCGGGGGATTCCCATCGCAACGAACAGAATATCTGGTCGGGTCTCGGCAATTTCCTGGGCGACAATAGCGTCGCTGTCCTGAGGAAAGAACCCATGGCGTGCCCCGACGATATTGCATCCTGGATGCTTCAATCGGAGCTTCTCTGCCGCCAATTCGGCCACGCCGGGCGCCGCGCCCAAGAAGTAGATTCGATAGCCATGGTCGGCGCTCAGGCTACAAAGGCGGTCCACCAAATCGACTCCACTCACCTTCTCCTTGATTGGCTTGCCTGCGCGCTTGGCCGCCCAAAGCACGCCGACGCTATCGGGCGTCCTGAGGTCGGCGGAGCGAAAGATCGCGTTCCACTCTTCGTCGCTCTGCGCCTGGACGATTCCTGCGGCATCCGCCGTCACGATCAAGTGAGGGGTCTTGGAGGCAATGAACTTCTCCAGGATTCGTAATGTTCCATCCATGTCCAGCCGATCGACCGGTAATCCAAGGATTACGACTTGATCTGGTCGAGTGGCTTCGGACGAGAGAGTCATGGATTCAAAATTGTACCTAGGCAGCTATCGGCGTCATGGAACTACCGGTTCTCAGCAGATTATTGCGCCTGAACATTGGCATAACCTCGAACTTTCAGTCACAATGAACTCCCACCGATTGTTTCGCGAGCGATCTGCGCGCGTTCTGTTGTGTGCGCCCATACGCGGAGGTATGAGTGAAAAGAGCATTTACTTTAATCGAGTTGTTAGTCGTCATTGCGATCATCGCGATCTTGGCGGCGATTCTATTTCCCGTTTTCGCAAAGGCGAAAGAAGCTGCCAAAAAGACGGCGGCGCTCAGCAATGTCAAGCAGAATGCGGTCGCCGTGATGATGTACACGACCGACTACGATGGCAGTTTCCCAATGGTCGCCTACATGGCCGATGGAAATGGCACGATTCCAGGGACGGGAACTCAGGTCCTGTCCGTTTTCGACGCGGTGATTCCGTACACGAAGAATAAGGACATCTACCTCTCTCCTGGCGACCCCAAGGCGATCTACTGGAGCGACAATCCACAGACGACGACTTCCATCCTTGGCAGCCTTTCCGGCGGCGCATGGAAATCCTTTGCCGACATTCGATATGCCAGCTTTGCCCCGAACTTCCGGCTCTTTGAAGATACGGCCGTGATGGCGCCATTCGGAGCGCAACATCCTGTTCGAAACGAAGGCGGCTTGCCCGATCCCGTCAACACGACGATGTTCTACGACGCCCGTTACAACAAGGCGGGAGTGGTAAACCCGGATGCCCCGGTGGGCAGCCCCTATCGCGTCCCCGCGCTCCCATTCAGCCGGTTCAACGTCCCGGGGGTTGGGCGATATAGCGACACGTTCGTTGTGAACTTCGCGGATGGCCACGCAAAGGCGTACAACAAGAAGGCGAACATCAACGTCACCGCACCCGAGGCAGGTGTTCTGACTCCGGTTTACTTCTTCCCTTACGATCTAAACGGTATCCCCGACGTGGTTGCCGAACTGAATCCGTAAGCCCGCAATCCATTGCGCCCGGCTCACAATGGCGTGACCGGGCGCTTTTTCATGCCCGCCCATCAACCATCAGCAGGTTCAAATGGGCTAGAATAAAATCAACAATGGCTGCAACCGCAACTCCATCGAAGATCCGCTTGAAAATCCTACGTCAGAAGGGCGCTGGCGCGGACTCTTATTGGGAGTCCTATGAGATTCCCTACCAAGACAAGATCAACGTGATTTCGGCCCTGATGGAGGTTCGCAAGAATCCGTCGACCGCCGATGGCAAGGTCGTAGAGCCACCTGCCTGGGAAGCGGCCTGTCTTGAGGAAGTCTGCGGATCCTGCACCATGAACATCAATGGCGGTGTCCGCCAGGCCTGTACCGCGCTGATCGAAGATGTCGGTGAGATTGTCGGCGACACCTACATGGTCACCCTCGAACCGATGAAGAAGTTTCCGCTCGTGAGGGACTTGATCGTGGATCGGAGCCAGATGTTTGAGAATCTGAAAAAGGTTAAGGGTTGGGTGCCGATCGACGGTTCCTATGACCTTGGGATGGCGCCTCCGCAAGATGATCATATTCGACAGCTCAGATACGCGCTTTCACGGTGCATGACATGTGGCTGCTGTATGGAAGCCTGCCCGCAAGTGAACGATAGGTCCCCCTTCGTTGGACCGGCTGCCCTCGGCCAGACCCTGCTCTTTAACCTCCATCCCATTGGGAAAAACCTCGAGTCGGAACGTCTCGATTACATCACCTCGGAAGAAGGCATCACGGGTTGTGGCAACGCGCAAAACTGCGTCAAGGTCTGCCCCAAAGCCGTTCCCTTGACCCGAGCGATTGCCCTGCTCAATCGCGACACCACCCTTTACCGGCTGAAGAAATGGGTCGGGATCGACTAAAGGGAATCGCCGGCTCGAACGAAGCGTCTAGAATGAGATCATGAGACTGTTCTTGTCGTCAGTAGTTTTCTTGATTGCTTCCGCGATCGCATTCTGTCAGGCGCCCGCGCCAACGCTCGCCCTTTCAAAACTGCCGAATCAGGTTGTTGCAGGTTCAAAAGTGACCTTGACCCTGACAATCACATTTGCCTAGGGATTTCACGGCTACCAGAATCCACCCGCTTCAGAATATGAAATTCCAG
>JADZBW010000204.1 GCA_020851885.1 Fimbriimonadaceae bacterium
GAAGGTTACGCACGCTCTTGTCTTAAAGAGCAGCGGAGACTGGGTGCTGATTCAGCCGCAGTCTGGGGCGGTCGTCCTGACGACCGCCCGCGGCTAGGGTAGGAATTGGGAACATCGGATCGATGTTCCCAAATTCCTTCCTAACCCTTGAGGAGTCCCTCGATCTTCTTGGCCAATTCGGCCTCATGCGCGGAGCTGAAGCCCACTTGGACTTCACGAATAACCCCTTTTCTATCGATGAGCAGGAAGGTGGGGATGCCTTGAATTTTGAGAGACGTTGCCAGCTTCTCATTGCCCGGCGTGTTCTTGGTGAACGTGTACGTGTAACCAGCGCTCTTCTTGAAGGCCGCCGCCGCCGCCAGCTTGTCCTTTTGTTCCAAGATATTGGCACCGATCACCATGAATCCCTGAGCCTTGTACTTGTCGTTGAGCTTTTGCATCGTCGGCATCGCGGCTTTACAAGGGCCACACCAGGTCGCCCAGAAGTCGACCAAATAGACTTTCCCCAGCATCGACGCGCGTGAGATCTTCCGGCCGGTCGTATCTTCCATCTGGAAGGCGGGCATCGGCTTATCCCTGAACTTGTAAACGGGAAAATCCTGAGCGTACGAGCAACCAAAGAGAACGGCTAAAGGGACCAGGGCGAATTTCTTCATAACTCTTCTTAAGGTTACTCCGAGCAAGCGGCCCTGGATTCCCGTTAGACTCGTTTGTATTTCCAATGACCTTGGCGGAACACGATCAGACACAAGACGCCCTGTACTCCTTGAGTGATCGACATTGCGAGCCAAGCCCCATGCGAGCCCATATGGAAAATGAAGGCAAGCACGTACGCCATTGGAACCCTCAGCCCCCAAAGAGAAATGATGGAAATCCACAGCGGGCTCTTCGTGTCACCCGCGCCTTGCATCGCCCCAACGATGACCATCGCGTAGGCGAACAGCACTTCGGTCAAGCAGAGCAAGCGAAGGAAGCTAGACGTCTCCGCGATCAACGCGGGCTTCCCTTCCAAAATCAACGAACAGATGCTCGGTGCAAAGAAGAAGATCGGGATGGAGAGCGAAAGGGTTACCAGCGCTCCATGGTGGGCCGCGACCCAAGCGAGCCGCTCGGCACGCAACGGAGCCCTCATGCCAAGACTCTGGCCCACCAGAGCTGAAGCCGCGACGGACAGGCCAAAAGAGGGCATGAACATCACGGACTCGATGCCAAATGCAATTGGCAATGCGGCAATCGCAACGCTGCTGTTCGGAACGTACTTCAGCATCATTGAGAAGGCGCCGAGCGATAGGACGCGGAGAACCGCCATGGTGGCGGCTGGAACCGCAATTCTAAGGATGCGCTGGGTCCATTCCATGCTCGGCATGCGAAACGAAGCCGCTTGGCCCAAGGGCGTCTTGCCGCAATAGGCAACATAGATGATTGCCGAGACCCAAGCGCTGACGGAGAGGGCCGTCGCTGCGCCGACGATGCCCATGCCCGCCCCTGGAATCGTGAATCCTCCAACCTGGCGCGTCGGGAAGATGAGGAGGAAGTTGAGGGTGATGTGAAGCAGAATCTGCAACCCTGAAATCACCATCGGACTCTTGGTGTCGCCGATACCCCTTAGCGATCCAGCAAGCGTTTGAATCACGAAGATCGCTGGCAGCCCAAGGCCGTAGGCTCGCAACACCGACGTCATCAACCGAATCGCATCGAGGTCGACGGACGGGAGCATAAGCCTCGAAACGAGCGGCGCGGTGAAAACCGTTAGGACGGCGACGAAGGTCCCTGCCATGCAGGAGAGGGCGAAGGTCTGGCGACTCGCGGCATGATACTCGGCGTGATCTCCAGCACCAAAGGCACGAGCCACAATGGCGGTCGCTCCCGTCGCGAGCGCCATCGCCAGCGAGAACATGAGAAACATGACCGTGATCGCGCCTCCGGCGGCGGTCAGCGACGACTGGGAAAGGTGGCCGATGAAGAACCGGTCGAGAAGCGTGTTGACGACCTGAAGCGAATTGAGGGCAACGGCGGGCCACGCCAACGCCCAAACGGTGCGTGACGGGTGCGGAATAGCCTCGGTCGGGCTCTCAGTAGTCATGGGGGCTGGCGAGGCCATGGACATGTAATCTACCTCTCCATTGGGACAAGGGTGGTAGTTTAGGTTGAGGGTCCAAGATCGGCGACACCGTCACAGACTGCAATGGAAAAACTCCAAATTATCAGCTCGGAGTCTAATCGGAACACTCAACGTCTATATAATGTTAGAAAGAGAATTGCCGCCGGGTTAGCAATCCGAATGAGAGAAACGGCGGCGTTGAAAAGACGGGCGACTAAGGACACACACATTGAGAGGCGGAACTCCAGAAGGAATCACCAGTCAGTTTTTTGCGATCGGGGGCGGCGACCTTCCCACGAGAGAGACTTTTGAAGTCGATAAGATGGTCGTTCAATCGAGCGGTCGGGCAAGGCCTTGGACGCTTTGTATCACGGCGGCGGCCAATGACGGCCCGGATGCCTGCGACTCCTTCGGAGTTATCTACGGCGACGCGCTGAGTTGTCGAACGGACTACTTGAGGATCATCAAGGGCGAACCAGGCGGGGACGATTTCAAGCGCAAGATCCATCGCTCGGAAGTCTTCTACTTTTCAGACGGAAGCCTCTCCCGGCTTATGGAATCGCTTCGAAAATACGACGTTGTGTCCGATCTCAAAGCGGCCTATGCGCGGGGTGCGGTCTTCGCGGGCGTTGGCGCCGGCGCCGCCTGCTTGGCTGCCTTCGGCCTCACTGACGAAGCCCATTCCGATCCAGTGGAAGGATTGGGGCTCGTTCCCTTTGGAATTTGCACCAAGGCGGAGGATTCGGTTTCGGGAGACGAGCCTGCCCAAAAGGCATCTGCCAAGTTCGGCAAGAGTGCCGTCGTCTTAGACTACATGTCCACGCTGCATGTCGTCGAGCACCAATTCGAAGTCTTCGCAAGTCCTTCGGCACGAGTGCATGTCTTGGGCGGCAGTAACCCGACCGTCTACACATCCAATACCGAACTCCAATCACTGGCCGTTCGGAGTGCCGGGAAAGGCGAGAAAGCCCGAGTCTGATCGGTGCTATGGAGGGCCGCTTACCAAACGAAGGCGGCCCGTTCGATCGAACTTCCCGACCTCGTTCCGGTTTTTGGATCGTCTGTAACGGATGCCGATGTGCTCTTGGGCGGCTTCTCATTCGAGGCGCTGCGTGAAATAGCGATTTGGCAGCGACTGATCAAAGCGGACGCGTCTGGATGGCGGCCCCAGATCGCCATCTTCAATTCGTCATGGCGACCAGAATCATTGGATCAACTCGAGGTTCTGATACCACGATCCGAACTGGCAAAGGTGATTCTTGCCGACGATGCAGATGGGAGTTGGCGGCAGCTCATTCAGCCTGCCCAAACGACCGAGTGCTTTGCGGCTCGGCTCGAAGGGAGACTCGCGACAATCGTTATGAAGGGATTACCTACCGAAGACGCTTGGGATGCGTTCCTTGCAAATCGGCATTCCTAGCCGCCGCCGTTCGGTCTTGGACCGGCCACCGCTCTAGATCCTGCAATCGGCGTATACACGAAATTCCCAGGAGACGGCAAGACTCCGGTGTAGACCGTCGTCTTCCAATCCGTCAGTCTTCCGATCTTGCCCAGCTTCACATAGTCCGAGTAATAGATGGCGGTCAGATCCCAATTGCCCGTGCCTGAGTTCTCATCCAGTTCGAAGGTCAAGGAGCGGGTATTGACGCCGCTTTGCGCCACCCAATAGACATGAAACTTCTTGGTGAGCGACGACGAGTAAACGCGCGAAGGCACCACCGGATCCTTGAGGGTTGCGCCAACGCCTTGGACCGTGAATTCACCCCGATTGGAGGATGCCGGGATCCACGAGCGATATTGAGATCCCACTCCTCCCCAGATTTCCCGAGTCAACCTTGCCAGGAAGTTGCTTTGACCGGAGGCGAGGACATTCAGATTCTGGAGCCCGTTGGATTCGTAATCGGCCGGTTTTGCCGCCGCATAGCTGCCATAGCGAGCCACCGAATACTGGCTCTTGGCCAAGTCGATTCCCCAGGCATGGCGACCATCCCCAACCACGCGCCGAAACAAGGTTGAGTTTTGAGCTTCCAGCAATTCGAATTTCATGTCTTGGGCGGAAGACAACAGAGGTCGATCCCAAAAGAGGTCGGATTGAAGAACCGTTGTCGTCGATCCGAAATACTCGTTCCCTTGCAGGCGGAAGAGAGCCTTGTCAATTCCCCGCAAGGTCGCGAAGGCGATATTGACCTCCTGCTCGCTTGGGGTCAACGCCTGCGCGAACACACTCGATGCGAGGCATAGGCATAGGAATCCTGGGATCAGCTTTTTCACGTTCATCTTCCATCAGGCAACGCCAGCATGACGCTGCTGTTGGTTTGACTCTCGACGACGGGCAATTGTTCGACTATTTGAGAATGTCGGTCACGACATGGCCATGCACGTCCGTGAGCCTGAAATCGCGTCCCTGATACCGGTAGGTTAGCCGCTTATGGTCGATTCCCAATTGATTCAAAATCGTCGCGTTCAGATCGTGAACATGGACGGCCCCAGGCGTGAACTCCTCCACTGACGGATCCAGAACCTTGCCATCGCGATCGACGATATTGTAGCTGTAGTCGTCGGTATGGCCGTAAACGATGCCCGGTTTGACGCCGCCACCCGCCATCCAGATGCTGAAGCATCGCGGATGGTGGTCACGACCGTAGTTCGCCTTGGACAACGGTCCTTGGCAATAGACCGTTCGACCGAATTCTCCGCCCCAGATCACCAAGGTTTCGTCGAGGAGACCCGTCCTCTTGAGATCTTTTATCAAAGCAGCGCTGGCTCGGTCCACATCTTTGCATTGGGTTGGAAGATCACCGGTCAGATTGCTATGTTGATCCCAGCCACGGTGGAAGATCTGAATGAATCGAAC
>JADZBW010000205.1 GCA_020851885.1 Fimbriimonadaceae bacterium
CCATGAAGTTGCTCGTCTCGTAATCCTCCTTGACGAACGCCTTCACCACGCCGATACCGGCAATCTTCTCGGCAAGTTTCCCGAGCATTTCGTCCCATAGTCGGCGCTGTTCCTGACTGACTTCGCGAATATGCTTGAGGAAGCTGAGGTAGCTGATGACGTAGAACGGGATCAGGGCAACGATCGCGAGGGCGATGCGCCACTCAAGGACGAATAGCATCGCGATGACGGCAATCAACGTGACGACGTCGCTAATGAAGGTGACCAGTTGACCCTGGACCAAACCCTGAATCACCTCGATATCGCCCGTGACGCGGGCCATGATCTTGCCGGTCTGCGTCTGGTTGTGATAGGCAAGCGAAAGCCTTTGAAGGTGCTTCCAGGTCGCGAATCGAAGATCGAACACGAACCGATGCCCGATCCAAGTCAATGTGTAGCTATTGGCGAAACTGAACCCATTCCGAAGGAGAATCACCCCGAAAAGTGCGATGGCCGTCCACAGGATGACGTTCGGTCCCTCTTCCTGGGTCGATTGCAGTTTCTCAAGTTTGCTTTCGATAGGGGGACGCAGCTCAGTCTTGGCGGCTGCAAGTTCAAGCTTCAGCGCTGGAATCTGACGAGAGGCGTCGAGCGATGGTTTGATTCCACTGTCGATGGCGACTTGAAACAGCCTGGGCGGAATAATCTGCAGCAGGGTGACCAGCAAGGTCAAGACGACGGCGACCGAGACACGAGTTCGGTAGGGCCGTAGAAAGCTCAGGGTGCGGCGGAACGAACGCACCGGCAAGGTTTACCCCGAATGGGATCGGATGCGAACTCTTCACCGAGCCTTCGAATCCAAAATTCAGTATCCGCAAGTTAAGAGGAGCGCCCGAACCCTCGGTCCAAGCGCCCCGTCATTGATTCTGCGTATATCCCTAGGATTTCGAACGCAAAGACTCCCGAAGAAGGCCCAATGCACCTCCGATGGATGCAGTGAACACCGTTACCATCACGATTGTGTATAGCATCGTTTTTTAAGTTGCAACCTCCACTGGCCGCACTATTCTCTTTCAGCAAATCGAGGTGTTTCTTCCCCGGAGCGATTACTAGGCTTATTTGAATCTGGATCTATTGCTGATGGCAGGATTACCGTCGGCAGGATTGCTGGGAACTCACGAAGGAAGCTTGATCGGCGAGTCAAAACATTTCGTCTCTCGGAGCCCTCATCTTCCTAAAGATCGAAGGTCATCGGCAGGTTGCCTGGAGTCCAAGCGACAAACCTGCCAAAATACTCCTATGACTTCGCGCTTGTTGGATGTCCTGGCTGATCGCGTTCTTATATGGGACGGCGCGATGGGCACCCAACTCCAAGCCGCGAATCTGGCGCCAGAAGACTTCATTCTCAAGGACGACCCGAGCCTGCCTGACAAGGTCCGTGAAGTTGCCCAGCGACTGGGCGACAAGCCTCTGGATGGCTGTAACGAGTTATTGGTATTCACCCGTCCCGATGTGGTCGAGGCGATCCACACCCGATACTACGAAGCCGGTTCCGACCTCGTCGAGACCAATATGTTCGGCTGTACGTCCATCGTTCTGGCTGAATATGGCATCGAGGACCTCGATTACGAGATTGGTAAGAGGGCGGGCGAAATCGCCGTCAGAGCGGCTCGCATGATCGGCACGACGGCCAAGCCTAAGTTCGTGGTCGGAGCGATCGGGCCCGGCACGAAGCTCGCAAGCCTCGGGCAATGCACCTTCGATGAGCTTGAGCGCACCTACGGTGATTCGTTCCGAGGCGCACTTGAATCCGGTGTCGATGCCCTGTTGCTGGAGACCCTGCAAGATCTCCTGATGGTTAAAGCGACGGTCATCGGCGCTCAGCGCGCGATGGCGGAAACCGGTCGCCAAGTTCCGCTCTTTGTTCAGGTCACGATCGAGCAGACCGGCACAATGCTCCTTGGCTCGGACATCGGAGCGGCCCTCAACATGCTGGAAGCGTTCCCGGCCGTTCAAGCAATCGGCATCAATTGCGCAACCGGTCCGGTCGAGATGGCGCCGCACATCCGATATTTGGGCCAGCACTCGACGCGGCCCCTCAGCGTCCAGCCCAATGCCGGCCTACCCACGATGGAAGCAGGCCAGGCCGTCTACAAACTCTCACCTGAAGAACTTGCCCACCACCACGAGCGATTTGTACGCGATCATGGCGTTGCGATGGTTGGTGGTTGCTGTGGCACGACGCCCGGGCATATCAAGGCGGTGGCGGAGGCGGTCGGCGGAAAGGGCCACAGTGGCAGCGCTCACTGGCGTCAGGTTCGGAGCCTCTATCCTGGATTCGATTTTCATATGGCCTCCGACGAGAAGGCGGCGGGCCTAAGCCTCGTGGGGTGCTCTTCCCTTTCTCAGTTCCAGCCGTACGTCCAGGACAGTAGCTATTTGATCGTGGGCGAGAAAACCAATGCGAACGGCTCGAAGGCCTTCCGGGAGATGCTCGCTGCCGAGAACTGGGAAGGCTTGACCGAACTGGCCCGTGAACTGGAGGCCGAAGGGTCCCACGTCCTCGACGTCTGTACGGCCTATGTCGGCCGGGATGAGTCAAGGGACATGAGCATCCTGCTGAGCTACTACAATCGGCATATCCAGGTTCCGATCATGATCGACTCCACGGAAGTACCGGTGGTGGAAACTTCGCTGAAGTGCCTTGCCGGAAAGCCGATCGTCAATTCGATCAACTTTGAGGATGGTGAAGCTCGAACGGACAAAGTGCTGGACCTTTGCGTGAAGTACGGCGCGGCGGTCGTTGCGCTAACGATCGATGAGGACGGGATGGCCAAGACGGTCGACAAGAAAGTCGAAATCGCCGAACGCCTGCTCGATCGGACTCGGGCGAAGGGTATGCCCGATCACGATGTCTTTCTGGACTGCTTGACATTCACTCTCGGCTCCGGCGATGAGGAATTCCGAAAATCTGGATTCGCAACGATCGACGCCATTGCCGAAGTCAGAAGGCGGCATCCCCGGGTGAACACAATTCTTGGCGTTTCCAACGTGAGCTTCGGCCTGAAGCCCGCTGCGCGACAGATTTTGAATTCGGCATTCCTCCACTATTGCCGGGAAGCCGGTCTCACCAGTGCGATTGTGCACTTCAGCAAGATCCTGCCAGACAACCGGATCGATCCTGAAATCTGGAAGATCGCGAGCGATTTGGTGTATGACCGTCGCGAGTTCGCCACCGCCTAACTCATTTCTTTCGGGCGTGGGTATCACCTTCAACGGGTATCCTGCCCGCCATGAAGCCACTGCTTGCCGCCCTATTCGCGGCGCTTTTCATTCAAACGGGCGGCAAACTCGAGATCAAGGATGTCGAAGTTGGCAAGGGCCCCGAAGCGAAACCAGGCGATATCCTCACCATGGACTACACCGGAACGCTCGCCGACGGCAAGCAATTCGATTCGTCGGTGGGTAAGAAGCCATTCCAATTCATTCTCGGGGCGGGCCAGGTCATCGTGGGCTGGGATAAAGGAATGGTCGGTATGAAGGAAGGCGGCAAGCGGCTGTTAACCATTCCCAGCGAAATGGGATATGGCAAAGAGGGCGTAGGAGATACGATCCCGCCGAATTCAACTCTGAAGTTCGATGTGAAGCTGATTAAGCTCGACCGGATCGAAACCAAGATTCTTGTCGAAGGCAAGGGCGAGCGCGCCAAAGGTGGTGATTCTTGCGAATTACACTATCTACTCACGGACAAAGACGGCAAGAAGATCGACAGCAGCTACGATCGCAACCAGACCTACACGGTCAATATTGGCTCCACGCAACTTATCACGGGCTTCACGGCCGGCATCATCGGTATGAAGCAAGGTGAAAAAAGGAAGATCACCGTTCCCTATCAATTCGGGTACGGCAAAGCTGGTCGACCTCCCATCATCCAACCGGAAGCCACCCTTTACTTTGAGATCGAGATGATCAAGCTTCTGCCAGGCGGCGCCAAGTGATCTCGATCGAGGATCTGGCAACGGGAGAGGGCCAAGAGGCAAAGGATGGGGATACGGTCGAAATGCATTACCGAGGGACCTTTCCCGACGGTAAGCAATTCGATAGCAGCTACGATCGCAACAGCACTTTCAAGTTCCGCCTTGGAGCGGGCCAGGTCATCAAAGGATTCGATTTGATGGTGCTTGGGATGCGCCCGGGCGGCAAGCGAAAGGCGACGATCCCACCGGATTTTGGCTATGGCAGTCGAGGCGCAGGTGGAGTCATTCCCCCCAACGCGACCCTTGTATTCGAGGTGGAACTGATTTCCATCACGTAAAACGGGACGACAAACAACAAAGCAGGGCCGATGCAATGAGCATCGGCCCTGCTTTTTGCGCCTTACTTGGCGGCGGGCTGAAGGACCTTGTTTGCGGCGCGAGCGGCTCGGCTCTTGCGGCGAGCGGCGGCATTCTTGTGAATGATCCCGCGCTGAGCTGCCTTATCGATTGCAGCCACTGCCGTATTGAGTGCGGTTACTGCTGTCGTCGCGTCAGACTGCTTGACCTTCTTTACGAAGGTCTTCAATGCCGTCTTCGTGCCCTTGTTGCGCACGGTTCGCTTTGCGATTCGTCGCAGGTCTTTCTTACTTGATTTCTTGTTTGCCATGAATTCTCGCTGAGTTGGTAGTTATACCACAAGGGGCGCTTTGGCGTCTCGGGACGTCTGTTGGCCAGAGTCCCCCAACACCGTAGCGCCGATTCTACTTCTTCACAAATTTCTTCTTCGTCTTGTCGAAGCCCTGATCGAGCTTCTTTGC
>JADZBW010000206.1 GCA_020851885.1 Fimbriimonadaceae bacterium
AGATAAACCGCTTTCCGTGGCGGATCGCCTTGAAGCAACCCTGGCGTCTCAAGCCTGGGCACAGATTCACGGCGCCCGAATCATCCGAACTCACGACGTCCTCGCTACCCGACGAGTCATCGACATCATCTCCGCAATCCAGAACGGCTCGCAAGGAACCTCCGGCTTGCTATAATTCGGCGATGAAGAGTTGGGGCATCGCGGGGTTGATCGCGTTGTTCGCGTGCATACCTATCTTTCTGAGTCGGGTGTCTTCGGCCTCGCTATTGACGGATACCGACACCGCTTTTCTCCTGAAGATCATTCGGGAAAAGCAATCCCCATTGAGTTGGTTCACCAGCGATTGGCCCCTTCAGAACCACTTCTACCGACCCATTTCGACCCTGTCCTTCGAATTGGACAATGCGCTTTATGGTAACGACGCCGCGGGCTACGGATCTACCAATGCCCTCCTTTGCTGCGCCTGCATCCTGCTCCTTGCCTGGTTGCTGCGGGAGTTGACCGACAGTCTGCCCATGACGGTAGGCGGCACCCTGATTTTCGCATCCTGGCATTCGGGATTCAGCCCGACTCTGGCGGCTTGGCTCGCCTACTCAACCTATCTCATCGGCTTTCTTGGCCTCTTTCGACATGGTTTCAAGTTCCTGAAGTGGTTGCCCGCCGTTGGAGCAATCGCCTTTCTGGGCGCTGAGCTTTCGGGCATTGTGCCGCTCTATGGGCGAATGGTCGCCTGGTTGCCGGGCCGCACCGCCAGCGTCATGACCGTGTTCTGTCTCATCGCGATGGCCGCCTACGCCAGATACGAGCGAACTTCGGCAACGAGACGGGATGCGGAACCGACCGCGATGGACGAACCCGCGACCAAGAGCACCATCCAGTCCATTGCCACCCCCAAAGCACCGATTCTCCTCATCGTCCTCGCCGGACTGGCCACCGCGATTGCCCTGGGAAGTTACGAGCAGGCAGTGATGTTGCCTGCCGCGCTCTTTGGAGTGGCCCTCAGCTTCAAATTGAGACGCTACCAAGTTCGCTGGGGATGGCAAGCAATGTTTTGGGGCCTGCTCATCGCCTACTTTGTGATTCGAAAAGCCTATGTTCCTTCCGAGATTTCAGGCTATCAGGCACAGCAGTTCAGAACCGGGTATGGCATCGCGTTCTCGGCCCTTTCCTATGGCCTGCCTTCGATTCAAAGCGCTTACACGTTCATCAAGATCTATGATTCGGTCGACCTGCTGATGACCACCTTGCCCTACCTGACCCTGTGGGGCATCTGGGCGAACCTTTGCGGCCTTCTTGCTGCCTTCCGCCATTGGATTCTCGGGCTGGCTGGTTTGGGGCTATCGTTCATCGCCTACCTGCCGATGGCTTGGTTGAACCAGTTCGAGCATTACCACTACTGGCCGATGGCTCTGCGCACGCTCTTTGTGGTCGTCCTCGCCTGGGGAGTTTGGGAGCTTTGCGTTATCGCGGTTTCGCCCCCAATTCGACAAGCGCCGCCACGGCCCTCTCCCGCACCTGGTTCGCTTCCTCGTCGGTGAAGTTGCCGCCGTGCTTTCGAAATTGCAGGGCCACGCTCAGGGAGTGGTTCCCTACTGCGATCCCCTTGCCTTCGTAAACATCGAAGAGCCACTGACGCTCCAAAACATCGCCGCAAGCTTGCCGAAGCGCCCGTTCGACCGAATCGAAAGCGGTCGATTTCGAGATTTCGATGCTGATATCGCGACGAACCGATGGGTTCCGGCTAAGCGGCTTATAGGCGATGTCCTGTACTGTCCCTGATTCCAAGGCATCGAGATTGACTTCGGCGAGAATCGTCTCCTCGGAAAGACCAACCGCTTCCGCCACATTGGGGTGGATTTGCGCCAACCAGCCCAGATTCTGCCCGCCGAGCATGATGTCGGCGCTGCGGGTTGGATGCAGTCGCGGATCTTCGGCACACCGAGGTCGAAACTCCAAGGGAATCTCGACACTCTGGAAGGCCGATTTGATCGTCCCTTTCAAACTGTAGAAGTCGGCCGCCACCGATTCCGACTTGCGCCAATGTGCAGGTTGGAGGCTCCCCGTCGAAAGCACGCCAAGGCTCCGATACTCCAATGTCGACGTGAATACTTTGCCGATTTCGAAGAGGTGGACGTCTTTCCCACCATTGCGAATCGCCGCCTCGGCAAGACACGGCAAATTCGAGTTCCTGAGCCAAGCCATCTCGGGAGAACCGGGGTTCTTGGGACCGATTCGCTCACCCAAAGCATCCAACGGGTGAAGATCGCGGAGCGAGTGGCTCATGACCTGAATAAATCCCGCCCGGACCATCGCTTCGCGAATCAAATCAACCCGAAACAGATGCCCTTTTGGCCCACCCACGGGAGTCTGCCCGATCGGCAATTCATTGGGAATTCGTTCATAGCCATGAACCCGCCCCAGTTCCTCGACCAGGTCGATCTCACGTACGATATCCGGACGCCAAGAGGGTGGAACCACCTGAAATGTCGTCACCGGATCGTGGCTGACCGAGAGGTCGAAGCCTAAGTTGCGCAGATAACCTTCTGCCGCATCGGCTCCAATCGTCATGCCGAGCAGCCGGTTCGCCCGCTCGAGCCGAAGCGCGACCGGGCCCCATTCGTCTCGACCTGGGTACAGATCGACGATGTTCGAATACGAAACCCGCGCCTGCGATTCAATGAGAAGCTGGGTGAACCGCTCGATCGCTCGAACGACGCCATTCGGATCGACGCAGCGCTCGAACCGGTAGCTCGCTTCCGTGTTCAATCCAAGCTGCTTCCGAGTCTTCCGAACCGTCGTGTGGCGGAAATTCGCCGATTCAAGCAGGAGCTTCGTCGTTCCGTCCGTAACTTCCGTCTCCAGTCCACCCATGACGCCCGGCACGCCAACTGGCTTGAGGGCGTCGCAGATCATCATCTGACCATCCAATTCGTGTTCCAAACCATTGAGCGTCGTCAGCTTCTCACCTGGCTTGGCATGACGAACCACGATCCTCTGCTCCGCCAATTTCTCGCGGTCGAACGCATGCAGCGGCTGCCCGAGTTCCAGCATCACGTAGTTCGTCAGATCGACCAAAATCGAAATCGGGCGCATGCCCGCCTGCGCGAGACGGCGCTGCATCCACTCCGGACTCTGCCCCGCCGCATCCACGTTGTCGTAGGCTCGGCAAGCGAACCGCAAACACTCTTCCGACTGGATCTCCGCCGAAGAATCGGGAATAGCGAACCCGGGACTCTCCACGTCCC
>JADZBW010000207.1 GCA_020851885.1 Fimbriimonadaceae bacterium
AGGGGAAGATGGGTCGGGATCATCCGCTTAGGCGAGCGAACCGGCGGCGGGCAAGTAATAATGCCTGAAATTTGGCTCGGTTTCACATCCGACCTCAAGGAGGTCACGTACAATGCAAGGGTATCTGGAAGCGCGGGCATGGCTCGGGAGAGGCTCGACTTTACCGAAGGGCCCGAATTGGAATTGAGATTGACTTGAGAGAGATCCTATGAGAACCCAATACCGCCTGATGGCGACATCTGCTGCCGCTTTGACTCTGATTTGCGGCGCGACACCTGCGTTCGCCGGGCTTGTGATCAATCCCGTTTTCGATTCCAGCATCACAAGCGATCCAAACTCAGCCGCCATTCAGAACAGCATCAATTCGATGATCAGCCTCTATCAGGCGAAGTTCACGGACAACATTACGG
Organism: Fimbriimonadaceae bacterium; assembly: GCA_020851885.1. Classification (GTDB taxonomy): domain Bacteria; phylum Armatimonadota; class Fimbriimonadia; order Fimbriimonadales; family Fimbriimonadaceae; genus 55-13. The sequence goes on from JADZBW010000207.1 coordinate 411, forward strand.
TCAAAGTCTATTTCCAGAAAGGCGGCGGCCTCGGCTCAAGCACTTTCGGTTACTACTGGAACAATGCCAGCGTCGCCATCTCCGCGATGACTGCGGATGCCACATCGGCTGACGATGCCGTTGCCGTCAGTCACTTGGGAACGAACGTCTTTGGGAGCGTCGCATACACCAGCGCAAACGGTCGGGCCCTTGGTTTGGACACTCCTGGATTCCTCTCCGCTGGTGGAGGGGACGGCTTTGACGGGATCATCTCCCTCAACACGGGAATCTGCTTCACGACCCACGATTCTCCGGTCGCCGGGCAGTTCGACCTTTATTCAGCGGCCGCCCATGAACTGGACGAAGTGCTGGGTACACCCTCCGGAGCCAGCGGGGCCTTGGCGTTCGCCCCAGACCTTTACCGGTACGACGGCGGAGGCAATCGCAGTTTCTCGGGAGATACCGCCGCCCATGCCTACTTCTCGATCGATAGCACGACGCTGATCAACGAATACAATCAATTTGGTCGCACGGACGGAGATTGGGGTGATTGGGTTGCCCACAGCCCATCTCAAACCCAAGACTGGACGATCAATTCCGGGATCACGATCAACCCGGGCGAACCGGAATTCCGCCTGTTGGATGTGATCGGCTACAATCGCGCCCCGGTTCCCGAGCCTGCCTCGATGACCGTCCTCGCCTTGGGGGCCATCGCCCTGATTCGCAAGCGCTCGAAGAAGTAGCTAGTCGGACGCTCAGCCTTCGCGGAATGCTTCTTCATAGCTGAAGAAGGTGCGTATTTCGCGAGCGTACTCGTCCCAGGCTTGGGTTGGTCCCATTCCTCCCACGTCGGCGAACTTGACCGGGCAGGAGATCGGGAAAACGTCTTGCCAGCGTTCGAGCTCGCCGGGGATCCTCATCTCGTCACGCATTCCCCAAAGGATGAGGGCATGGACGTCTTTGAGATAGGAGCGTCGCTGCCAAAGCGACTCGAACCATGCGGTTTCTTGGATCAGTCCCGCGGCCATTGTGTAGGCGCCTTCCCGCTCGCTGGGGTTGGCATAGGGCAGAAGAAACTGATCCAGCATGTTCCGGGGCATCATGTGGGCGTCTGGCACCAGGGGCGGCAAGAAGAAGCGTGGGGAGGCTCGGAGGCTGTGATAGTAGAGCCGATTCAGCTTATTCGAGTAGATCTTGGCGAGGCGCTGCGCGCGATAGGACTCAGTTTGGGGCCACATCCACGTGTTGGAGATCACGACGTCTCGCACCAGATTCCGATTCTGGATCAGCCACTCGATTCCGATCGGCCCTCCGTAGTCCTGCATGACGAGAGTGAGGTCGCTCAGGCCAAGCTCGGTGATAAAGGCGTCGAGTCGTCGCACGTGCCCTAGCCCGGAATAGTCGGCTTTGAGAGGTTTGTCCGAGAGTCCAAACCCAAGGAAGTCGGGGGCGATGCATCGGCAGTCATCGCTCAGTTCGCCGATGACATGCCGAAACATGTAGCTCCAGGTCAGGTTGCCATGGAGAAACAGGACCGTTCGCCCTTCCCCTTCGTCCACATAGCTCATGCGCCCTTCGAGGGTCTCGAAAGTGTGAACGGTAAATGGGTATTCCCGGCGATTGAGCCAACGAGGAATCATGTGCGCCTAAATAGTATTACGACGTGAGATCATTTTTGGTCCACGAAGGCCCGGAGAGATTGGCTATTTGGTGGGCGGGGGGCTGGATCGATCAAAGGTGATCCGCTCGACTCTGCCACCGGGCGTGAATTGCACGGATGCCTCGTCGAGACTGTCGCTGCCACTAGACTCCAGGACGGTGCGGGTGTAGACGAAGATGAAGCCGCCGTCGGGCAACTCCTGCATTCGTCCCGGACGTCCCAACCGGTCTTGAACTGTGGACATGGGGGCGCCGATTTCGATCACGCCATCACGGAGCATTTGGATTGGGCTGGGACGGGGTGGTGGCCCCACGATGCCGCGAATACCCAACCAGATGATAAGCAGGCATATCGCAGGGCCGCCGATTATGACGGCGTAATCGATTGGAAGCAGTTTTTGGCGGAGCTTCACGGCGGGATCGGATTGGAGTTTAGCCCCGGAAGGCGAAACGCGGTGGCGTGGGCAGTCAGTTCCCTCGGGCATGTTGGGCTGGGTTTCGATCTTAAGGGAACCGGGAATCACTGATTGGTCCCGGGACCATTTCGACCAAAGGTCCCAGCGGGAACAGGTTCGCTTGGCATCCCAAAACCCCAAGGTTAACATGACCTCGAATTCGGAGGAATCCAATGGTAACTATCGGGGACAGTTTCGCTATCGTCGCCATTCTCGGCGGCATTTGCCTTTCGGCCTGGGCCATGATCTTGACCCTCGCCCTCGTTTTTCCAAGCAAGGCGGTTCACGCTCGCTCGCGTCTCGTCGGCAGGCCATGGGCGTCCTTGTTCGTCGGCATTTTGGTTTGGGGCACCGTCGGACTCGTTTCTTTCGGCCTCATCTCCAATCCGCTGCCGCCGGCCAAGCTCTTGGGCTGGATGATTTTCCTCGGCCTGGCATCGATCGCGGCGATCGGCAGCGCGGGCCTTGCGTTCCTGGCCTCGGAGAGACTGCGTGAACTCTCGCCTGGCCTGACGCCTTACTCGGCGATGTCCAAGAGCGCGGCGGTGATCGTCGTCTCTGGCCTGGTGCCGATCTTGGGTTGGTTCTTAATCGTACCGTTCCTGGTGCTTGCCACGACCGGTGCGGGACTGCAAGCCCTCATCCTTCGAACCGTGGTGGAGGTCGAAGCGGGCGAGCCGGGGCTCGTGTCGTGAAACTCAGCCGTCGCCAAATGCTGGGCCTCGGGGCAGCAGCGATGGCGACCGGTTGCGCTCCTCTTGCCCGTCGGCTGGCCGGCGATCTTCCGAAGGATGTATCGTTGCCCACGGGCAAGGTGGAACCGATCCTGAGGCTGGTGAATCGCCTCAGTTTTGGTCCGACCCCGGGGGAGTTGCGACGCGTCGCAGAGTTGGGTTACGCGAAGTACCTCGACGAACAGCTCGATGGCAGTCAGTCAGAACCGTTGAGCCTGATGGTTCAATTGCAGCGGCTCGATGCCTATCGGATGGATGCCCACGAGATGGAGGAACTTCCACTGGAATTGATTCTCGCCCAGCTTCAGCAGGGTGCGATTCTAAGGGCGACCTATAGTCCAAACCAACTGCGCGAGAGGATGGTGGAGTTCTGGTCCGACCACTTCAATGTGTACGGTCGCAAGGGTAGCACCGCCTTTCGGAAGGGAACCGACGACGCCAACGTCATCCGCAAGAATGCGCTTGGTAGCTTCAAAGACCTGCTCTCCGCTTCGGCTCACAGTCCGGCGATGCTTGCCTACCTGGACAACCAAGTCAATGTGCGCGGCGTCGCCAATGAGAACTACGCCCGCGAATTGATGGAGCTTCACACGCTCGGGGTCCACGGCGGGTCCACGCAAAAGGACGTCCAGGAAGTGGCGAGGTGCTTCACCGGATGGGGAATCGAGAACCGGTTCCTGCGCTCCAAGGGCAAATTCGTGTTCGATTCCGATAAGCACGATGACGGAGTCAAGCACGTTCTCGGGCACGTCGTTCCGGCAGGCGCCGGGCAAGAAGATGGAGAGTTGGTGATCAGCATTCTGGCCAATCACCCAAATACCGCCAAATTCGTCTGCACGAAGATGTGCAGGTACTTCCTTGGCCACATCGACGAAGGGACGGTGAACGAGATGGCCCAGGCCTTCCAGAAGACTAAGGGCGACATCGGCTCGGTGGTTCGGTGCATGTTCACGGAGAAAAATCTCCAAGAATCGCCACCGGTCCAGAAGCGACCGTTCGACTACATGGTTTCGGCACTGAGGGTAACGGGAGCGCAAACGGATGGCGGAAAGGCGATCCAAGACCACCTCGACAAGATGGGAATGCCGCTTTACCAATGGCCGATGCCCGATGGATACCCGGTCAAGACGGAGGCTTGGACGGGCACGCTGTTGGCTCGTTGGAACTTCGTCGGGGCGATGGTCGCGGGGAAGATCGGCGGGACGGACGTCGATCTTGAGAAGCTGAACGATCGGTCGGGTAACCACCTTGCCGAAGTTCTCACCGGCTCCGGCGCCGCCGCCGCGACGACCTCCCAAGCCGTCAAAGATGCCAAGCCTGAGAGCCTGGCGTTCGCCTGTCTGGCATCGCCGGAATTCCAATGGAGATAAGTATGAGACGAGGTTGTGATTCCTATCGAGTCGCCGAGACAAAGCGCTCCAGCGAGCTGGGTTGGCAGGTTTCCAGAAGAGGCTTGTTGGCGACTCTCGGGCTGGGAACCGTCGGTTGGCTCTCCACGAAATCAGCC
>JADZBW010000208.1 GCA_020851885.1 Fimbriimonadaceae bacterium
TGATCGTTTCTTCGGCTACCTGGATCAGAAGAAGGCGCACAACCACTTTCCGGCCTACTTGTGGAACGATCGCGACGTCTTCCTGCTGCCTCAAAACCCCTATTTCGACGCTCATCCCAAAGTGACTCCCGGCCCAAAACCCACCACTTTCTTCGACCAGTTCAAAGGTGGGCAGTACGCGCCGGACGTAATCGAGGACCAAGCAGTCGCATGGCTTGAGAAGAAGCGGTCCAAGCCATTTTTCCTTTACTTTGCGACGGCGCTGCCTCATGTGTCCCTGCAAGCGCCGGACTCCCTTGTGAATCAGTTCCCCACTTCTTGGGATCCGGAGCCCTACGTTACCGGCAGCGGGTATTTGCCGAACCTCCGACCACGCGCCACTTACGCGGCGATGATCTCCAAGATCGATCAATCGCTGGGTCGGCTAATGTCGACCCTGAAGGCTACCGGCCAAATCGAGAACACGATCATTCTGTTCACTTCCGATAATGGAACCACATTTGTTAAGCACGTCGATGCCGAGTTCTTTGGGTCGACCGCTGGGCTGCGAGGCAAGAAGGGCGAGTTGTTTGAGGGCGGAATTCGCGTCCCTCTGATTGTGAACCGCGGTAAAGCGGACTCCGTCAGCCATGATTCGGTCTACATGCCCGACATAATGCCTACGCTATTGCAGATGGCGGGTATCCAGACGCCAAAAGGAATCGATGGCCTTCCGTTCGCAGACGTCTTCCTCGGGAAGCCATTGGGAGCAAACACCCACAAATTTCTATACTTCGAATACCCAGAAGGGCCCCACTCTCAGGCGGTCATCCTCGACGGGCGATGGAAAGCCATTCGAAGCAATTTGAAGCAGTCGACCGCGATCCAAGTGTTCGATCTGCAAACGGATGAGGGCGAAAAGCAGGATATCGCGAAGGCGCGTTCCGACCTGGTGAAGCTTGCCGATGAAGTAATGCGTCGGGAACACCGGGCCAACAAGCTCTTCCCACTCAATCGAATCGATAAAGTGGTGACCGGCAAGCCATGATTGGGCTTCTGATTGCGGCCGCTATCTCGGCGACACCGACCAATGTGATCGTCATCCTCTGCGACGATCTAGGCTATGGCGACCTTGGATGTTACGGTCAGACAGGCTACACCACCCCTAACATCGACCGCTTGGCAGCCGAAGGCGCTCGCCTCACGGAATTTTACAGCGCGTCTCCCGCTTGTTCCCCTTCGAGGGCTGCCCTATTGACCGGATGCTATCCGCAGCGAGTTGGCATTCCGTTTGTGCTCAACCCCAAGAGCAAGACGGGTTTGGCCCGCTCCGAGAAAACGTTGCCCGAGATCTTCCACGACTCTGGCTATCGAACGGCATGCGTCGGCAAATGGCACCTTGGGGACGCCCCGAACCACTGGCCAACTCAGCATGGTTTCGATTCCTACTTTGGCTTGCCATATTCGAACGACATGTGGCCGCCCAATGGCAACTGGCCCGATCTTTGGCTGTATCGCGGCGAGCAAAGAGTCAAACAAGTCGCAACACTCGCTAACCAGGACGACCTAACCGGCATGTACACGAGAGAAGCGATTGGGTTCATCCGCGAGAACCGATCCCGACCATTCTTCCTCTATCTGGCTCACTCGATGCCACACGTCCCCATCGGAGCTTCTCACGAATTCAAAGGCAAGCACCCGGATTGGCCTTATGCCGACACGATTCAGGACCTGGATGCGAGCACCGGCCGAATCATCGACACCCTGAAGAAGCTCCATCTCGACCGCAAGACGCTGGTCGTGTTCACCTCAGACAACGGACCGTGGCTTCCCTATGGAGCCCATGCTGGTTCCTCCGGGGGATTCCGCGAGGGCAAGGGCACCTGTTATGAGGGAGGTCAACGGGTTCCAGCGATCTTCTGGCAACCTGGGAAAATCAAGCCAAGCGTCCTCAGTGGGATCGCCGCCAACTTGGACCTGCTTCCGACCCTTACCGCGCTGGCCAACGTGAAGATACGCGGAAATCTAAAGATCGACGGCGTCTCGTTGGCGGAGACGGTCCTTCGGGCCAAACCAAGCCCGCGCGAGGAGTTCCTTTATTACTACCCGGATCAGCTTAAGGCCATTCGCGTCGGCAAATGGAAGTTGCATGTTCCCCATCCCGATCTGGAGATGGTCGCCGCGCCCGGCGTCAACGGCAAACCAGGAGGGCAAAAGATGGGCAGGATCGGACTCTCCCTCTACGACCTCAGCTCCGATCCGGCAGAAAAGGTCAATCTGGTCAACAAGTACCCAACGGTGGTCGAACGACTGCTTCTTCGAATCTTCAAGGCTCGTAAGGCCCTCGGCGACACCCTCACGAAAACGAAGGGCCAGGAGATTCGACCTGCAGAACCAGCAATCTGGAAGCCCAACTAGTCGAACAATTCCCGACCCTTGGTTTCGATGACCAAGGGCAGCAGCACCAACCCGACGAGAGGCACCGCACCAACCCAGAAGAGCACATTGATGGCGGCGGCGGTCGAATCTTTTCCGAGTCCCGCAATCATGCCAACGAGGAACGGACCACCTGCCGCGATGAACCGTCCCGCGTTGTAGCAGAAGCCCGCTCCCGTCCCCCGTAAACGAGTTGGGAAGAGTTCGGGCAGATAATAGGTAAAGGACCCGAAGACGCCAAAAACCGACAACCCAATGAAGAAATATCCGTACAGCCGAGTATGCGGATCGAGATCCAAGCCGAAGGTTCCGAAGAGTGCGAAAGCAGAGAGGATGAAGTAGATGGCGAACATCGCCTTCCGTCCGAAGCGCTTTGCGATGGGAATCGTCAGCAGGGTGCCAAGCAATCCACCGACATTGAAGCAGTTCGTGGCGAGTTTCTTCCATCCCTCCACCAGCTGTTGTATCGCCGGACCCGTCAGCCCTTGTCTCGCCGCCTCGCCCTGAGCAAGGCCGGTGGCAACGACCGATATGAACGCATTGCAGGCCCACCACATGATCAGGGCGATGAGGGCCATCGAGAAGCCGCTGATCGTGATACGGCGGACTTCGGGGCTGAACAGCTCCTTGATCGTGGGATGAACCCGGTCGGCGACCTTTTGCCACCGTTCAGGCTCTTTGATGAACAGGCGCACGAAGAACGCCACCGCCGCCGGCACCAAGCCAAAGAGAAACACATATCGCCAAGCGACTTCCGGTGACCCCGGGAACATCACACCCTGAATCCAATAGGTCACATAGGTCGCCAGAAACAGTCCCATCGGCGCCGACGTGTACAGCAATGCGCCCGCCTCGACTCGCCGCTTCTCTGGCACCACCTCCGCGACCATCGACGCCCCCGCCGCCCACTCGCCCCCAATTCCCAGGGAAGCGACAATCCTGAATACCATCAGCAACCAGATATTTGGAGCGATCGCACAAAGGGCGGTTCCCAGTGAGTACAGGGCCATAGTCAGCAACAGAGTCTTGGTGCGCCCGATTCGATCGGCGACCTTGCCAAACAGGATGCCGCCCAATCCCCAGCCGATCAGGAGGATCGATGTCAAGAGCCCGCTCCATTGAAGCGTCGCCTGCTTGGCTTCAGGAGAACCGATCGTCAAACCCAGCAGCGTGGGCACACAGTTTGGGGCGACATAGTTGAAGAGAAGGCCATCGAAAACATCGAACCCCCAGCCCAGCCATGCCGCAAAGAGGACGGTCCACTGATAACCGGTCATGTCGAGAAGCTGTCGTCGGGGCTTCGTTGCCATCGTCGAAAGTGGATTCTAGGCAAGCAACCCGAGTCTGTCAAGCACATGGAGCCCGCTCAATGTACTGGGGGCGGTGGTTCCGTGCTCATCGAACCTGTCGATGGGGGGCGGCGATACTTGAGACCGATTTCTCCGATCCCAGGCACTCCCTTGCTGTAGACCCGGAACCCCCAAGCGCCTTGACGCTCATAAACGAAGTCTTCCCCGCTCAGAGGATCCTTGACCAGTTCCGGCTTCACGGCTTCCACGAGATTGGTCGGCAATTTTCCGGTATCCCATTTGAAGCGAATCACCGCCGCTGAAAGGCCCAACAATCTGAGCTGAGTCCGCGACTTTGCCGCGGCCGACCCGGCCTGGGAGAACACGTAGATCGAAGAGTCGGTCAACTCGTCGACGAATGCCGTCGGAGAGGCCGGAGCCCGAAAGGTTTGCTCTTCTTCAGCATCCGAGGATTGCTGATTCGTGGGTGGAGGAACCCAGCCTGATTCCGGTCCGCTGTACTTCTTCCGCTCCGGGATAAGAGCTTGCTCGATTCGACTTCGCGTCCGTTGGAGAAGAGCACTCCGTTGTTGAGGGCTCAGCGCCCTGATCTGGATCTCCAATGCCGACCAGCCACCTTCCTTGTCTCCTGAAGCGCCAATCGCGTCGGACGCCGGATCTTTCCCGGTGAGGGCGTCGGCGATACTCTGCATCATCAGTTGTTGCTCGATTTCAAGGCACTTCAAGATCCTGGGCGGACCCGCGAGCAGGTTAGGAACGGTTGCTTCGATCAAGGCGGCGTCGGCACGTGAAATGGCATCCAGGTGGCGTTCGATACCGGCGAGGGCGATCGACTCGATCGCGATTCCGACGAGATTGGAGATGAGCGTGCCAGATTCAAGGCTGACTCCAAGTTGGTAACTGTCCAGAAGGTACTTGGTTCCCTGAAGCGACTTGCCATCGGCGAAAGCCACAAAGGCCGCAATGTCGGCAAGTTTCGCAACGCTCTTCATGTAAGCGAATTCAGGGAAGAGGCTGGTTACGCTGAACTTCTCCCTTGGATCCCAAATCTTCTTGCGGACTCCTTTCGCGAGATATTCGAGGGCGGCCCCGTACCGCTTGGAGGCTTCACGCCACACTTCCAGGCGCGTCATCCCATCGAGGTGCTTGGCCAATTCCACATCCTCTTTGGGTGGCCGCTCCATTTCCCAAAGGCTCTTCTCAATGTCGGACCCTTTCGGCTCGTCTTTCAATCGTTCAAGGAGGGCCTCATAGGAATCGGGCGTCCAGGAGAGATAGATGCCAAGCTGCTTATTCCTAACGACTTCTGCCGCCATCAGCAGATCCTCGTAGCCATTGACGCCAGTTGGCTGGGGAACCACTTGCTGCAATAGCGTCCTATACGGCTCTTGCATGCCGCTCGATTCTGCCGGAGAGGCTGGGAGTCGTACCAGACTCAGAAGGATGGCTACAGCTACCGAATTCATGACCTATATCCTTGAGACGTAACGTCGTGGGCAATCGTTGAGTTGCGTTTAGAGATTCGCTTTCAGGAAGGCCAACAAGCGTTGCCATGCCGCAAATGCGGCCGTCTCGTTGTAGACCTCCGGTCGGGAGTCGTTGAAGAAGGCGTGATGGGTCCCGGGATAGGTCGTGAACTGATGCTCCTTCCCGAGCAGAGTCAGTTCCTCATCGAGGGCTCTGACCACGCTGGGTGAGGCGTAGTCGTCATGCTCGGCGAACACACCCATCATCGGGCAGGACAGAGCCCTCAGGGCCGGTTGGACATTGGGGTGGATGCCATAGAAGTTGGCGCATGCGCCTATCTTGGACGAATGGCAGGCTGCGTACATGGACAATTGGCCACCCATGCAGAAGCCGACGACTCCCAGCTTCTTCCCCATGACCGAAGGCAAAGAAAGGACCTTGTCGATGGCGCGCTCGAGCACTTCCGCGGTCTCCGAAATACCCAGGGCCATCATCAATTCTCCGGCCCGCGTTGGCTCGGTAGTTGCTTCGCCAAAGTACAAGTCGGGGGCAAGCGCGGTATATCCGGCCTCTGCGAATCGGTCGCAGACATGCTTGATGTGATCGACCAGTCCCCACCACTCCTGGATCACGATGACCCCCGGGCCAACACCGTCTCGCGCGGTCGCCAAATAGCCTTGATATTGCCGGTCTCCGCCATTGAAATCGATGAGTTGGCCCATGGTCTCCTGTTCTAGAACGAGTCTATGGACTCCTTCTTTGCCATTTCGCATCCCAGGAAATCCGCGGGAGGCTCTGCGAAGCAGACGATCCTTCGCCCATCGTCCGGGTGGTTGAACGCAAGGTAGGCGGCATGAAGCTGCAACGCTCCCGATTGATAGGCAATTGGTGCGTAGATCGCATCCCCCAAGACCGGCATCCCAAGCGAGCTCAAATGAACTCTTATCTGATGGGTTCGGCCCGTTCCCAGCCGGACCGCAAGCAGCGTGCCCTGATCCAATCGAGCGATCTTTCGAACAAACGTAATGGCGGGCTTGCCCATCGGATCGATCGCCATTTTCAAACGGTTTCGCTTGTCACGTGTGATTGGAGCCTCGATTTTGAAGTGATCTTGGGGAACATGGCCGGCCACGACGGCGAAATATCGGCGCTCCGCGGACTTGCCTTCGATCTGCTTCGCCAGGTTGACATGGGCAGCATCCGTCTTCGCCACGATCATCAAGCCGGTTGTCTCCTTGTCAAGCCGGTGGACGATGCCAGGTCGGAAGGACCCGCCCGCCGTGCTGAGTTCATGGGAACGATTGAGGAGTGCATTTACGAGCGATGGTTCCTTCAACGATGCCGCCGGGTGGGCAGCCAATCCACGTGGCTTATTCACGACCAAAAGGACATCATCCTCATAGACCACGTCGAGGGGAATGTCGGCTGGGGTGAGGTCGTGGGCCTCTGATTCACCCGGCTCGTCCAGAGTCACCTTCATCCCGGCTTCCAGCTTCATCGAGGACTTCGCCACACGGTCATCGACCGTGACTTTTCCTTCTTCGATGAGCTTGACTAGCTTTGAACGACTGTGCTCTGGCAGCATGCGAGCAAGAAATCGATCCAGTCGCTCAACGGTATCCGCAATGAGATCCACGGCTCCTTCTTACCTTTTGGAACCGATTCTTCACCATTTATTGTATAGACTCACAGTATGGGATTTGGAAACACAATCATGAAGCGGTCATCGCTGACGATCCTGGGTTGCTTGTTGGGAGCGATCAGTTTCGGCCAAGAGCCCACTGAGAAATTCAGTTTCAAAGCGCCCGCGGGACCTGCCTCCGCAGTTTTGGCGGAACTTTCCAAGGCCGCCAAAACTCCCATGAATGCGGCCGGCCTTGTTGGAAGCGACGTGATCCTCCTCAATCTGACTGATGTCACCGTCAGCGAAACGATGACGAAGATCGCCGAAACCCTCCATGCCGAATGGCGCAAGGAAGGAACAGGCTGGGTTCTTTATCGCGGCAGCAATCTGGAAAGCGCCGATCAACGTGCCGAAGCTGCGGATCGAGTTGCCCAGTTCAAGAAGTCCCTCGACGAGATCCTCGATGCCCAGAAGAAGCAAGGCGCATTCAACGATGCGGCGGCGAAGAAGTTGGCCGATGCAAACAAGAAGATGATGCAAGAGCTTAATCGCCAGTCGGGCAACGGCGGAACATTTCGCTTTAGCACCGATTTTGGAAATCTGGAAAATCAGACCCCTGCCTCACGAGCGATCGCCGGCATCTTGGGTCGGATGAGCGATAGCCAACTTGCCGCTTTGACGAATGGCAAGCGCGTCGTCTTCAGCTTGAATCCAACGCGAATGCAACTTGCGATGCCCAATGGGTCCCAGCAGATACTGCGTCAGTTCATTCAAGAGGTGGGCATCTACAACAACTACAATCGCCGTAACGAACAGGCTCAAAATGACGGGCGCATGATCGTGATCAATGGCTTTGGGGGCGATCAGGCAGGCGACGGCGACCCCAAACTCGGCGTAGGCTATGCAATCCTCACAACCCAACCGGGGCGAGCAGGCGCCAACCCATTCGTGACGATGCTCGTGGCGGATCCAAACGGCAAGACCATCGGCTCGGGCCAACTGCTCGTTGGCAACTTCGCCAGAATGCAGCCAAATGCGGAGGCGAAGGCGCCAGCGAATGAAAAACCGATCGACCTTTCGCCTCTTGCCCAAGAGATGGCGAAGCTCGTCGGACCTGGATCGGCCGGTAGCGTGATGGGAAAACGAGTCATGACGGTGGCGATTGGCGGATCGGGGGGTGGCGCCGCGATGTTCACCATGGCGGACGGAGAAGGCGGAAAGACGCCGGTCCTCAGCGATGAACTTCGCATGAAGATCCTCCAGCCTGAAATCTACGACCCGCTGTCCTTTGCTCCAGGAGAGCTTTGGAGCGGCTATGCCGATAGCAAAGGCCGTGACTTGATCGCCTATCGTCCCGATTCGTGTTTCACGCCTCTCAACCAGGTGGCAGCGGGGGGAGCGGTGCTGCCCTCAGCGCTCTTGTCAAGTGCCAAGAATGCGGCCCAATTGAGCGTCGTCGATCAGGATGGTTGGACTTTGGTCTCGCCCAAGACGCCCTCGATCGCTCGAACTGACAAGGTGAATCGGATCGGCTTGGGCAACATTCTCAAGACGCTTAACAGGAAGCAACATCTAACCCTCGACGAGTGGGCGACGTTTGCATCCGGTCAGGCCAAAGCACCCGAAGAGAACGATTTCGACAACCAGTATCTGCGCTTCATCAACACGCCGGTCGCCGAATACGGCATCAGCCAGTTCAGCTTCAATGGAGCTTGGGAGACCCTTCGATTCTACGCAAGTTTGTCCACCGCTCAGCGGCTGGCGCTCAACCAAAGCGGTCGAGTTCCCATGAACACGCTCAGCGCTTATCAAGTTGGGCTTGTTTCCGAACAGGTCTTCAATTCCTTCGACGGTCCCCAAGTGATGAATCCTGGAGGCCCAAGGAACCGTGCCCCGCGACCGATGGGCTTTGGTGAGACGATCGAACGAGAGCGAACATTCCTGCTTCCGAATGGCATTGGTCGTGAAGGCTATGTTCAATTCACACTGAAGAACGATAACGTTGTTCAGGCTAAGAGCTCGCAAGGTGGATCAGAGAAATTTCTCAGCGCCGACAGCTTGGCCTTTGAGCGGGTGCGCGCCCAGCAACCGGAGTTGGTTGGATTCATGAACGCCCCTGCGCTCGACCAGTTTAGAATGGCAACCCAGCGGACGATCGGAATGCTGTTCCAGTTCACACCGGCAGTCTCGCTTTCGCGTCAACTGGAGGATAACACCCCCGGCATCGTTCCGTTCGCAGGTTACGAACAGCTGCCAAGCGACTTCCGAAAGGTTGTCGACCAAAGGGTCGACATGTTCAAGCAGGGCTTCGGACGAGGTGGCGGCGGCGGCCAAATCCCACCTCCGGCCACCGGCCGTTAACGACTCAACTGAAGGGCCTGGTCTCCGGAACGAGATCGGGCCCATTGAATGTCCGTTACGATCGAAATTGAAACCCTGACGGTAAACTCCAATCACCTTAATGTCGAGGAGTTTGGAATGACCGTTGGAGTCCCCCGAGAAGTAAAAAACAATGAATTCCGCGTGGCGATGACGCCGGCAGGCGTCATGCTTTTGAAGCAACACGGCCACCGAGTTGTCGTTGAGACCGGGGCGGGTGAAGGAACCCACATTTCTGATGAAGAGTATCGTGCGGCGGGGGCGGAGATCACCGACGTCGAATCCGTTTGGGCGGCGTCAGACCTCATTGTCAAAGTAAAGGAACCCCAGGCTGTCGAATACCCACGAATCAAATCCGGGCAGATCCTCTTCACCTACTTTCACTTCGCCGCCGACGAAGAACTGATGCACGCGATGGTCAAAAGCAAGGCGAACTGTATTGCCTACGAGACCGTTGAGTTACCCAATCGGAGTCTTCCTCTCTTGACCCCGATGTCAGAAGTCGCCGGGCGCTTGAGCATCCAAGAAGGAGCGAAGTACCTTGAGCGACCCATGGGTGGCCGTGGCGTGCTCCTCAGCGGCGTTCCAGGAGTCAAGCCTGCAACCGTCGGCGTGATTGGGGGGGGCGTCGTCGGCATCAACGCCATCAAAGTGGCGGCCGGTTTTGGGGCGATCGTCTACGTGTTGGATGTCGACCTCGATCGCCTTCGATATCTCGACGACGTTTTTCCCAAGAACGTCATCACCCTTCACTCAAACCCGGGCACGATCAAACAAGTGTTGCAGGAAGCAGACCTGCTGATTGGAGCCGTCTATCTGACGGGCGCACGCGCCCCAATCCTCGTGACACGAGAAGACCTGAAGCTGATGAAGAAAGGTTCGGTGATCGTCGATGTATGTGTCGACCAAGGTGGGTGCTTTGAAACCACAAAGCCGACCACCCATGCAAATCCCACCTATGAAGTCGAGGGCGTCGTCCACTATGGCGTCGCAAACATGCCCGGGGCCGTGGCCCACACCAGCACTTATGCGCTGACGAATGCCACCCTGCCCTACGTCATGCGACTCGCGAATAACGGCATGAACGCTCTCAACATCGACGAGCCCCTCCGGAAGGGACTCAATGTCGCCGATGGCCAAGTCACTTTGGACGCCATCGCAACTCAATACGGATACGAATATGTGCCGGCGGAGGACTTTCTCGCCCGCAAGGTGGTCGCACTCGCATGAAGAAACTAGCCCTCATGGCCTTTGTGGTTCTCGCTTCCCTTTCATCTGCGCAAATAACTCGGCAGGGCGCCGGTTATCTCTTCAGGATGAAATTTGTGACGGGGCAAGTCATGAAATATAGCGTCGTCTCCACCATGGGCGGCATCGGTGCCACCGGCAAACCGATGGAGATTTCGCTGCCCATGATCTGGAAGGTTGCATCGGTTGCCGGCGGCGTCGCAACCGTCGATACAACGGTGGGGCCGGTGACCGTTGGCAAACAGACCATGATGCAACCGACAAAGAACCGGGTCCAAATCAGTTCGCAAGGCAAGGTCGTCGGCAATACTGGGGTTGGCCAACAGGTTGCGCCAAGCCTGCCGACGGGGCCAGTCAAGATCGGGCAGAGTTGGTCCTCGTCGTCGGCGATCTCGACCGGCATGGGCCCGGCCCAAGACGTCAAGGCAACTTATACCTTCAAGGGCTTGAGATCCATGGGCGGTAAGCAAGTTGCCGAACTCTCGGTTTTGACGACGGGTCAAGCAAGCGGCAAAGGGTCCATGTTTCTCCTCGTTTCGGATGGCTCTCTCTTTCAAAGCAGACTGGCCATGGACCTGAAAATCCAGAACCCCGACGGAAAAGGAAGCACCTACAAAGTCACCGCGAACATCGATCGCAAATGATCGATCTCATTCGGACTGACGATCCCGCCCTTGCCGAGTTGTTGGGCAAACACCCGCGAATCGGCAAGGTCGAGCCGGGTGAATTAGCCGGAATTGAATTTTGGCAGGGCGACTGGCGCCGCCGCATACGTGTCGGAGATCCAGACTTGGAAGTCTCAGGTCTTATCGAGCTGATGGACAATAACCCATTGGTATGCGCCGATGAAGCCAGCGTTCCCGATCCGATTTCGACGCTGGCCCTCATCGCCCTTGGACCCATTGCACTTGCGGGGATGGTGACGGAGGCTCCCACGGTGATCGCGAATATCGAGTTCAACCCTGACCTTTCTGGCAAATTCTTGTCCCACACGGGGTGGCCAAGTGGGATGATCGGGCATGTCGAGCGAAGGGACCTGGGCCCTGTTCTTGCCATGACCGCAATGGCCGCGATTGCGACGCCAGAGCGCTGGGACGAAATCGACGACATCTATGCCGAGCATTACTCCCGGTCGTTTTTTGTCCGAGAAGCCGCCGGCACGCCGTGGGAACCGGAGTCGGTTACGGGCCAACCCTGGGCGATCTACCGCCTGCGGTACACCCCCGATGAAACAACCAGCCTGCTCACGATTCAAGTCCTTGCCGATGCCGATGGAAAGGCCGGGCGCACCCAGCTCATTCACGCGATGAATGTCATGGCCGGGTTTGAAGAAAGCCTGGGAATCGCCTAGTCGAGGTCGATCGGTTTCTTCGTAGGCTTCGTTTCCGCTTCAACGGCCGCAACATCTTCCGGCGTGCCGACGATCATGTCCGGACCTTCTCCGCCGACCTTTTCCCACTTGCCTTTCTCGACTCGTTTGAACGTCGTAAAGCCTTTCTGGGCCGCCCTTTCCGAGTTCATCGTCGAACCAAGGTTAAACGTCGCGCGACTGATGATGCGCCGCACTTCCAATCCACAGGTGGGACAATACTCAAGTGGCTTGTCCGAGATATTCTGGATAACTTCGATTCTCCCATCGAAGATCAAACAATCGCGGCCTTCCGGCTCGTACTCGTAGATCGGCATGGCATGATTCTATCTGCACATGAATTGGTTTGAAGCGCTGAACTCCGAAATCACCGAATGTCGACGCTGTCCAAGGCTTGTCGAATGGCGCGAGAAAGTCGCATCAGAAAAACGTCGGGCTTTCGAAAACGAACTCTACTGGGGACGCCCCGTTCCCTGCTTTGGCGATCCTCAAGGTACTCGTTTGATCGTCGGGCTGGCTCCCGCCGCCCATGGTGCGAACCGGACGGGTCGCATGTTCACCGGCGATCGTAGTGGAGACTGGCTCTATCGGGCACTGCACAGAGCGGGTATTGCAAACCAGGCCAGGAGCGTCTCCGTGAATGACGGTCTTGAAGTTTGCGACGCCGTGATTGCGGCAGTTTGCCATTGTGCGCCGCCCGACAACAAGCCCACACCTTCCGAAATCTCCAACTGCTCCGACTATCTGGCGAGGCTCTTGAGGCATCGGACTTGGCGCAGCATCCTATGCCTGGGACTCATCTCCTGGAATCAAGTGCATCGCGAATTGGGCTCAAAAGCGCCGAAGTTCGCTCATGGCGCCGAATCACAAGTCGACCCGATGAGGTTGATCGCAAGCTACCACCCAAGTCAACAGAACACGTTTACGGGTCGCCTCACGGAGGAGATGCTCGATGCCGTGGTCAAAGCCTGGGCCTCAGCCTAAATCATTCACGAGCAGCTTGCGCTCGAGTTCGTATCGTTTTACGGCTCCCTTTTGGGAGGTGACGACTTTGACCTTGGTCCCAACCGGTCCTTCCAACAGTTTCTCGACCTTCCTGAAGTCTTGCTTGGAAAGGTCCTCACCATCGATGCTCAGGAGCATGTCCCCTTCCTTGATACCCGCCAAATCAGCAGGGCTTTCGGGAGCCACGTTGTAGATGTAGACGCCGTTGGCGGTGGCGATGTAGGATGCGCCCAGCCCGACTTCTCCCACGAAATCGTCGGTGACCTTGCCGGACCAATTCTCAAGGAAAACCCGTCGCTTCTCGTAATCGATCGTGATGTTGAAGTTCTTCAAGAACCCGTAACCGATCGTGCCATCACCTTCCGCCGAACTGGACGGGGCATCGATAATGTCCCAGATGCTGTCCGATACCGGTACACCGAAGATCGTGCAGTCCTTCATCCTTGCCGACCAACTGTCGACGGCGCCCGATGCTACGCCGCTCTGGCGCATGAACTGCGGTTTCTGATCGAGCTTCCACAGCCCGATCCGCTCGAGAACGTCCTTGTGAGTCGTGGCATAGAAGGCGTTGCCCGTGTCCAAGGCGAGGGTCATCTTGCCTCCGTTCTTGGTCAAAACCTCCATTTCAAGCGAGTTGTGCCCGATCGGCAAGAGCTTGCACATGAAGGTCCTCTTGTTGTCTGGAACGAGCTTATCGATGTCGAACGACTTTGGAAGAAACACGAACTTCTTGTTTTGGAAGTCGATTCGGGTGATGTTCCGGTGGATCAATTCGAAGCCGGCAATGCCATCGGTATGGGTGTTGTAACCCATGGACATGCCGCGTCCCATCGGCTGTTGAACGGCTTCCATCCCGGTCACATCGATCACTTTCGACCCCAACTTGATCGACTTGACCTTGACCGTTTTTGCCTGAAACACACCAACGAAATCCCGGAGGTTCATTTCGCCGGTCGCTTTGCCAATGTCGATGCTGTCATTCAGCACAATCGAGCCGCTGAAACCGGTATCGAACATCAGCGAGACGTTCGCGCCGTTGACGTTGGCGTCGACGATAATGGCCCGCTCACCAAGCCTAAATGGCACTTCAACGGGCCCGGCCTGGGCGCCACCTAACGTTGCCAACAAACAAAGAGAACTGATAAGCACCATGTCTTTCTATCCAACACGTCTGGAAGGCGTTATTTGTTGCGTCCCGCGAGCATGTAGATTGGCATTGTCAGCCACCCAAAACTGCAGCAGGTGCAAATGACGTTGGGAATCAGCCAAACGAAATTGCCTCTCCGATCGATAATGTCGAGAATCGAGTAGCCGATGATGAGCAACTTCGAGGCCCAACCGCCGATCTGAAGCACGGTCGCGGCCGGCATCGCCTCGATCCTTGCTTGAAGCTGCGCCGGGTTGCCCGAGCCTGCCATTGCTTCCGACATGATTGGAAAGAAGATCGCCAATGCGGCGGCGAACATTGCAAGATCGAAGAGAACGAGAAACCACCCGATCCCTGTCCAAACGCCTCCCATCGATTCGATAAATGGAAGGCTGTGGGCAGGTTCTGCATTTGGATATTTGTAATAAGGATTCTGGGCCGGTGCGGGGCCCGCCGTCGTTGGTGGGCCAGGCATCGCTGGTTGTGAAGGAGTTTCCACCGGAGGAACGGGAGCAGCCGCGTAGGGATTCGCTTGACTGTTTTCGGTCGGTGAAACCACCGGCGGCACCGCAAGCGGATCGTTTGGATTGGGACCGGTCATTGGATTCAGATTCAGTTCAGCTTCGATCGTGGAAATCAGCTGGCGAGCCGCGGAGTGCGACGCATCACGTTCGGCCGCCTCGCGAGCCGATTGCAGGGCCTCGCGCTTTTGCCCCTGCGCATATTGATGAACGGCAAGGTTGTACCGAGCTTTTGCACTTGCGGGATCGGAAGTAATTGCCTGCTGAAATGCCTCGGTGGCCGCTACCGGTTGGCCAGTCTGGGAAAGGCAGATTCCCCGGAGGATGAGCGCATCCGCGTCTTTGGGCTCGATTTCGAGGGCCTGGTCGATCAGTCGAAGCGCGCCTTCAAATTGACCGCCCTGGATAGACTGCGTGGCTTGATCGATGAATTGGCGAATCTGTTCTTGTGCCATTTTGGTAAATCGTCCGATGAGGAATTGAGCCAATGTACCTAACAGAAGGGGTTAATCGCCGCCCACGTCTTCGATCCAAGCCCGCAATATCTCCCCAACGCTCCAAGCCTGCCATGGACAGCCATTGGGACGCTGAGGCTCGTCCGCATCGTACACCTCGGATATGCCGCCGAGACCGGACTCAACGAGCATCTCCTTCGCGACCTTCAGGATTCGCTTAGCTTCCTTGCGATTTCCATCGACCTTCACGAGAGCGCTGGCGTAGGGTCCCATGAGCCAAGGCCAAACCGTGCCCTGATGGTAGGAACTGTCAAGTTCGGGAAGGGGACCCTCAAAGCGGCCGCGATATTCAGACTCTTCCGGTCCTAATGTCCTCAAGCCGCGAGCGGTTGCCAGATGCCATGCGATCGTATCGAGCGCCTTGGAGGCATGCGCTCCCTTGGCCGGACCAAAGGGAAGTGCCATCGGGATAAGCTGATTGGGCCTCAAAGAGGCATCGATTGGGTCCACGGTATCCAAATAGTGACCACGGACTTCGTGCCAGAACTTCTTGTCAAAGTTCTTCTCGGCACGTTCTGCGGCCGCGACGAAGATGTCGGGAGACTCCCCAAGTGATTCAGCGATCCATGCGATGCAGCGAAGAGCATTGATCCAAAGTCCGTTGATTTCAATTGGCTTGCCGTGTCTCGGCGTCACAACCCAATCACCGATCTTCGCATCCATCCAAGTCAATTGGACTCCTTCAGCGCCTTGAGTAAGCAGGCCGTCACGGCGATCGACCCGTATCCCAAAGTCGGTTCCCTGCATATGTCGAACGAAGACCTCGGTAAGCGATGGAAAAACCTTACGCGCAAACGGCTCATCCCAACCCGCATCGAGGGTCTTGTAGACGGCATTGACGAACCAAAGCGTGGCGTCGACTGTGTTGTAGTCGGGAATCTCGCCAGACTCCACGAACCGATTCGGAATGAGGCCGTTTCGCATTTGGCTCGCATAATCGAGGAGCAAGCTCTTTGCCTCGTCGACGCGTCCGGTGCATAGGAGGAGTCCGGGCAAAGCGATCATGGTGTCACGACCCCAGTCCGTGAACCATGGATATCCGGCGAGAATCGAAGTTCGCGAATCTGTCCTCACGACGAACCTACTCGCCGCATCTTCAAGCATTGGCTGAAGTCTCACCGAGTTGGAATCCTCGTCGTCGGCAAAAGGCTCCGGTGTGACGTCCGCCCAATCACCGGCGGCAATAACCGCCGTCTCCCCGGGAAGGAGTTCATAGCGTAACTCGAATGGGCAGAAGAGATCGTCCCTCGGATCGAGGCCGCGTTCCGCCTCCCGTGCGTGCTCGAATCGGTAATACCAACCCTGAATCGGAACTCGCTGAGCGGCGAGATGGTGAATCGTCAGCGTTTGACCGCCGAAAGCAATGGAACTGCACTTCTTTTGAAAGCTGATTTCGCCAGGGTAATCAAGCCTCTCATAGAAATTTTCGTGGTGCGGTTTGTGGCACACCAGAGGTCGCAACGCCAAGAGAAACGGTTGGTCGCCGCAATTGCGATAGGCAATGGTGCAGCCGTTTCGTCCCTGGTGCAGTTGGAGGCTCTTTTCGACGGCCATCTTCCCAACTTCGTATCTCCACTTGGCGATCTTGCCCACTGAAAAAGACTGTAGATACTGAAACCCATCGGGGAAGACGGCGCCGGGATACTGATTCGCGGAGACGCCGACCGGTTGCCCGTCGCCCTGAATGAAAGCGTCGACACTCGCCAGCAAGACCATGCGACCGGCAGGCGGATTGGTCGCCGCTATTAGCTGCCCATGGTACCGACGGGTGTTGATCTCACTGGCCGTGCCCATTGCATAGCCGCCGATGCCATTGGTGAGAAGCCACTCACGACGCGTCGAAACACCGAAGTTCCTGCATTGTTGAGCGTTTAGGCGATAGATCATGCCTATCCTTTAGTACGGCTAATCGTTTGCGGTTCCACAGGTCGGGTTCGCTCCAACTTCCTCTTCTTAAGACGGCTGGTGAAATCGTCTAGCCGCAAACGAACTCCCAGGATGTAGTCCCTTGGAAACTCCCTCCGTACCATGAACACCTCGAAACAGCCCACGGCTTGACTCGCCGACCACTCCTTGTCGTACCAAGCCCGACGATCCTGGTCGAACTTGGAGAGGACGCTGAGCTTCGTGCCGCCTAACTTGAGATCGGCTCGAAGATGCACCGCCCGCTTGGAGACGAGTCGATCCGCCAAGTAGTCCGATGGTCCAGACTCGAAGCCCTGGACGTACGCGCCGGCGAGTCTGATTTGAGGAACAGGCTCGAAAACGAGTCCCGCCTGCCCCCGAGCCCAGCCAAACGTGCCAGATCCTCCAACCTTGCCAAACGAGTCGATCCTAACATCGGACCAGAGCCCCTTTGATAGCTCCCACTTTGGGAATTGAAGACTTAAGCTCGCGAGGCCACGATCGATGAACTCCTCGTCGTCCCGCTTGATCTTCTGTCCCTTCATCTGAAAGGCGATCCCAAACGGTCCTGCTGGCCCCGATCGATCATAGGTTGCATCGATGGCCTTGCTGAATCGCTCCGAGTCCAATCTTGCCGAAGACGCCGTGTTCCAAATAGATTGAATCGTGACGGCATTGCGGTTCTTGCGAATACCGTTACCCGCGGAATCCGGATTCTCGACTCGGATATCGTCAAAAAAGCTGGTTCTAAATCGTTCCCGCAACTCGGAATCCGAAACGAACTTCGCCATCGACTGCTTTGCCGAGAGAAAGGAGTGGCTATAGGTCACACCGTAAGACGGAAGCGCCTTTGGATAGACGCTGAAGTCGAAATGCATCAACTCCTGGTCACTTAGCAGAAAGCTGCTCGACCAAGCGATCCCCAGGCCTGCCCCCGCTCGATAGCCGATCGTTGGCAATTGCAGTCCTTCGTTCCGTTGATCGAGTGAGAAATTCCGGTTTGGGAATCGGCCGATGTTGCGCCCGAGGATTGTCAGGTGTGGTTCGATGAGCGCGCCATCCTTTCCCGGCCGAATCAGGAGCCGCTTCGCCTTGATCTCATAAAGCGGCAGCGGGCGCCGGCAGTTTGTGCCACTGACATTCAAGAACTCCCAGACGCCTTCGCGAAGCACGGCGCTTTCTGCCCTTCCCTGGAAGCTGCCCAGCTCGATCTCCAGTTGGTCCGCCGCGGCGATCTGCCCGTCGGGTCCCTTTTTTGGACCGAACCAGAAAATGAAGTAATTCGCCCGAATCGTGCCTTCTGGGTCTTCGACCCGCACATTGCCACGCGCAATGCCATATTGATCCTCGGGTGCGCGGTGGATCTCCAATCGGTCCGCAAAGACGGTCGTCGGCCCATATCGGGCCACGACGCCTTCGGTGTACGTCCAAATTTGGCGAACCGGATCGATCTCTTGGACCTTGCCGAATGCTTCCAATCGATCCTGCGCAACGGACACCGGGATTTGCGGGAGTTCGATCCTCTCCGTCCTCACGGGCAAACCGGGGTCGGATGGCCAGAAGAAAGGCATCCAGTCGAGTTTACCGCTGGAAATGCTGTTTGAACTTTGGCGTCGAGGCGTACCGTCGTGTACAATGAAGTGTCCCAAGTTCCAGCAATGCTCGAAAATAGAATGATTTCCGGAGCGGTTGCCGACCAAGCGGCTCAGGAGCGCCAGTGGGTGGCTCGATGTCGGTTGGGCGATGAAAACGCCCTCGGGATGCTTATTGCCAGGCATCGGAGTCGTCTTGTAAGGACGGCGACCAACCTGTTGCGCGACCGCCATGAGGCGGAAGACGTGGCTCAGGAGGCCTTCCTCAAGGGATTTCGAGAGATCCACAAACTTCGAGAAGATCGCGCCTTCTCCGGCTACCTTTATAAGATTTGCGTCCGCCTTTGCATGGACCGGCTGCGGTTGAAACGAGCCGAACTCGTCGAATTCGATTCGATTCAGCACCATGAAGGTGGGGCGGTTGAGAACAGAGTCGTCATTGAAAAGCTGCTCGCCCAGCTACCTTACGAACTTCGCACTACGCTCGTCCTCCGCGAAATGGAACAGTTGAGCTACGAAGAGGTTGCCGAGGTCATGCACGTCCCGATCGGCACCGTGCGGTCTCGCCTCCACACCGCTCGAGAGAGGTTCCGTCATCTTTGGATCGAGGCGGTGGGGGAGTGAGTTTCAGGCTATTTGGCTGCGGCAAGTACGGACGTCTTGTTAGCGAAAAGGAAGATCGGGATCTGACGCTCCGCGAACGGGAGTTCATGACGAAACATCGATGCGTCTGCACAAGTTGCCGACGCCAAGAGTCATTGAGTGCGAATGCTCTGAATATGCTGCGGCTCGCATCATTCGGCGACGAACCCTTCGATGGTCTCGCAGGGATTCAATTCGAGGAGCGCGTCCTTCGCCGTTATCGGGTGACCTCCGCTCGAGAATCGGTTCGATACTGGAGTCCAGCCTTTGTGGGCGCGGCCATCGCCGGCCTTTCCGTTCTGGCGGCCCTTCAATTGGTGATCAATCGTCCAGGAACGCCGGCAACGAGCAGGCCAATTGGCGAGGCTAAGCTGGAACGCAAAGGCGAGAACCTCCCTCTGATCGATCTTAGCCGAATAGACCGCTTGCGATGAACCCCGTTGCGAGGGCGCTCACGGGCGCTCTTCTGGGTGCGGTACTGACGATCGTCGTCCACCCTGTGTCGCGGGCGTACATCACACGAGCATTTCCGCCCACCACGTCATCCACCAAGATCGCAGTAGCCGCCCTGCCCAGCGCCTTTCCAAACCCCCTACCTGAGCCAACGAGTCCGAGTTTGGCCAGCCTCTGGATCCATGTCTCTGCCGAACGGATGTTGGCGGGACGAAACTTGGACCACAAACAGGTTCAGGCCCTCGTCGAACTCTGTGATCGTGAGGAAAAGGCTGATCCTGCCAATGCCTTTTGGTCCATGGGCAAGACGCTGTTCTATTCAAAATTGGGCCGAGAGGACCTTGCCCGACAGAATTGGCTCGACGCCGCGATCAAGAAGGATTTCGACGATTACCAGAATCTGCGCCTGAACGAGGTTCGTAACCAGCTCGCGGCGAAATTCGAAAGCGGCGCTTGGCAATACGCCTATGCGTTTCGCCTTCGCTCACGAGCCCTCGCCCAAAGCTGGGAAGCATACGCAAAGAGACTTGTGAACCAACTTTCGCGCGAATCGAAGGAAGACCTCGAGCTGAGATTCGCAACTTTGATAAACGGAAGCCAGCTACGGGATCGAAGTCGCAACCTCGACATCATGAAATCGGGCGTCGCCATCGTCGAAATTGCTTCCCATCCCGAAGGACTGAGTTTTGAAGCGAGCCCAAGACGCCTGCTCATCGCCCATTCCGAATTCAAAGAGTCCTTGCGCCGCGCCGGGTTCGCCGAGCAGGCAGATCGTGTCGATCGATCCTACAATGAGAACGACGCTTGGAATGCCCTCACGGGTCGCGAGGACACGACCGAAAACGTTTCCTCATTGACCCTCGAAAGCTCCATCTGGCCAAGTCTTCCCGGAGTGATGCTCCAATGTACTTTTTTCGGTTTGGTCCTCTGGATCACTGGCGTCGGCCTGAATCGCCTGCTCGATACTTCCAGAGTCAATGGCCTCGTCATCCCCACCGGAGCGGCATTGGTGCTCTGCATCAGCATCTGGTTTTTGACCGATTCATGGTTGGCCCTGGCCGCCAGCTTCGCGTCATGCCTTTTCCTTCTGCTGAATCCAAAATCGACAAGGCGGCAACCACCGAAAGATATGGGGCCCTTGCTCAAGGTTGTGATCTTCACCCTGGCCATGACTTTCGTGACCTTTGCCGCCTTTGCCCTCCTGTCTTCCACGCTGCCGGTTCTTGCAAATCTCAGTGCGTTTGAAAGCCAGTTCGCGACCTTTGCGAACGCGAATTTGGCCGCGGCTTTGGCCCTAATCTGCCTCACCGCGACCTACCTGATCTCTCCACTTTGGGCTCACGCACAGCGCGTTGCAACGCTCTTTGTCTTCAGCCACTGCGTGCGCATGATGGGCACGATGACGATCTTTCTGGCCCTCACTCTCTGCGTCGCCTTGACGCCGATCTGCATCTTCAAGGAAACCGAATCGCGGCAAACGCTCAAAAAGCTCATGGAGAATGAACCGCTTTACTATCTGGGACAGTAGTCTTAGGATCCCATGGCCCAAATTGCCGATGTCATTGGCGAGATCGAGAAGCGCCGGAAGGAGCAGATTCTTCGATTGCTGGCCGAGCCGGATGGACTCACTTGGTGCCATGAACACACCAACCTCGTCGATGAAGCCATTTTGGCGATTTTCCATCATCTGCAGTCGCCGCACCCCGCTCTCGCGGGCGTCGATATTGTGGCAACTGGCGGCTATGGCCGGTGCGAACTGGCTCCCTACTCCGATGTCGACTTAACCCTGATTCCGCCCGACGAATCCTCACCGGAACTGGACCGCGCGATCCGCGCTTTCTTCCAGGAACTTCACCGGTCCATTGGCACCGTTCTGGGCCTCGGCATTGGCTACGCATATCGGTTGATTTCCGATGCCCCTGGGCTGGATGCCAAATCGCGGACCGGGCTCGTGGATGCCAGGCTTCTTGCCGGCCAAGGTCGCCAGTTTATGGCCCTGAACGAACAACTGGACGCCACGATGGCCGCTGGAGAGTTCATCCTTGCCAAGATCAAGGAGAGAGAAGCCGCATTTGCCAGGACCCACGAAACGCCGCTTGTCGTCGAACCCCACCTGAAAGAGGGAGCGGGGGGCCTCCGGTGCTTCCACTGTGCCAATTGGATTCGACAAGCGATTGGCGAACGGGAAGCAAAGCCGACCAGGGCTTTCGAACATATCATTCGAACCCGAAATATCCTTCACGCCATCGCTGGCAAACCTCAGGACCTACTCACCCGGTCCCGTCAAGAGGAGTTGTTCCGACGCACGGGCCGAGACCCTGATGCCGGCATGTCGGACATCACGCTCGCGGCATGCGACCTCCATCGCAACTACCAACATGCCACCGAACAACTTCAGGACTCCCGTTTCAGCCTATCCCGAAGCGTTCTCTACACGCGCGGAGAGGCACGGATTCTCGACGAATCGGATGCAGGTGAATCGGCGGTGGGGATCGCGATGGCGACCGCTCTCGGCCTCCGAGTCTCCGATCTCCAGCCCAGCCCAGGCGGCAAGACCTCGGGAGCCGCTGCCGCCTACGCCGTCTCCACCGGCGAAGCCACCCTCCGCAATTTGGACAAGGCCGGGCTCCTGGAGCACCTCCTGCCGGAACTCACTCGGTGCCGGACTTTGATGCCCCGGGACAACGTCCACCGCTACACCGTCTTCGAGCATACGCTTCAAGTCGTCAGGTGGCTGGACCACATCCCTCCCGCTTCCTTCCTCGCCGACATTCGTGATGGAATCCACGATCTCGAGCCCCTCTATCTCGCCGCCCTCGTTCATGACATCGGTAAGTTCGATGAGTCCAGGCCCCACAGTGAAACGGGATCCGAGATGGCCGCCAAGATCTGCGAGCGTTGGCACCTATCGCAAGACGCCGCCGAAATCGTCCGTTGGTTGGTTGCCGAGCACCTCACCATGATGCGCTTCATTAGGCTCAGGGACCTTCAAAATCCCGAA
This sequence comes from Fimbriimonadaceae bacterium, assembly GCA_020851885.1. Classification (GTDB taxonomy): domain Bacteria; phylum Armatimonadota; class Fimbriimonadia; order Fimbriimonadales; family Fimbriimonadaceae; genus 55-13. The sequence goes on from JADZBW010000208.1 coordinate 22,594, forward strand.
ACGATCCGTGAATTCACCAACATCGCCAGGGACAGGACCCACCTCGACCTTCTGACCCTCCTAACTTGGGCCGATGTCAATGCGGTGGCTCCCGGCGCCTGGACCTCGGCCCAAGAGTCGTTCCTGCAGGATCTGCATCGTCGCACCAGCGAAGCGATGGAGGCCGAGAATCCCGTGCCGTTCGATGCCGCCCAGCACCGCCAACGCCTCATGCGGCAGCTGCGAGAGGAAGTACCCGAGGCAGATCTCGGCCGGTTCGTCGAATCCCTTCCCCCCTATTACTTGGCCAGCACACCGCCTAACCTGGTCAAGCTCCACTATCAGTTGGTCAAGAAGGCGCAAAACGGAGAGTCGACCGTCGAAGCGTTCACCCAAAACGAGATCAATGCCACCGACATCACCGTCTGCACGCGCGATGCCAAGGGGCTCCTGAGCCGCCTGCTGGGGATCTTCTACGCATTCGACCTCAGCGTTTCGGGAATCCGGGCCTGCACCACGGAGACCGATGACCCGGTCGCCTTGGACACGTTCACCGTCAGCTATGGCGGGCGTCCTGTGCCCAATGCCACCCGCGCCAGTATCAGCAGCGCGATCCTGGCCGTCCTCAAGGGAGAACGCCTCACTGCGGACATCATGCGCGAGCGCGGCAAGGATCCAGATCGGGATCAGGAAGATTTCTCCTACACCTTCATCCCCGGCACACCCGCCGTTCTTGAGGTGCGGGCACCAAGGGGTCGAGGGATGCCTTATCGCTTCAGCCGATTGATCGCCGCACAGGGATGGAATACCTTTGCCGCCCGGGTCGGCCAATGGGCCGATTCCGCCGCCGCGACTTTCTACATCGGCAGCGGCGATGGCGAGCGTCTGACCAAAGAAGCGGTGGAAGCAGTACTCGGCAAACGGTAGTTTTGGCTGCCCGTCTCAAGCGGCAGTCGCGTGGTCTGGGAGCCGAATCTCGCTTGCTCCCAATCACTTGGAGGACCCTCCCGATAAGTAGGTAGCCGTCTCAGAAATGCCATTCGTTGCTCAGCCCTCGACGTGCAGAGTCTTTTCGTGCGTGTAAAGCGCGGTTCCCTTCGGCCCGCCTTTCGGTTTTCGCACGTACTTCTTGAGCGTGTAATCCACCGGGACATACCCGGCATGCTTACTCGGCGAGTTCTGCACTGCGACCTTCGCGGCAAACATCAGCGTCTCTTTTTGGACCCTGTCGGGCTGGTTTCGAGTCTGGATGACCACGTGGGCGGAGGTAGATCCACGAATATGCAGCCACCAATCGTTTGGCTTTGCCACGCGCAACGTCAGATAGTCATTGCTCTCCGCATTCTCGCCGTAGAGGACGGCATAGCCTCCAGGACCCAGCAACTCACGGACCCGATGCCCCTCATAGGGACGGTCTTCCTTATTTGCTTTCGGGGGTGGCGGTTTGTTCAGCCACCGACGCCCTTTCGCTTCTTCGTGCAGATCCTCTATCGCCCGCAACCGATCTGCCGACTCCACGCGGGCGGAAAACGCCTCCAAGTCGGCCAGATCCGCTTGGAGTCGGGCAAGCTGATCCCGCACCATCCCAAGCCTCGCTTTGGCTCGCTTGGCTTTGTCGAAGAAGCGATTGGCGTTCTGCTTGAAGTCCTGCTCAGGATCGAGGCGAATCTCGATCGCGTTGCCTTCGTAGTCGATTGCTTCGAGCTTCTCGGCTCCCGCTTCCAACGCCGAGCCATAGGCCAGGATGAGCTCGCCCTGGATCTGCCACTTCCCGGCCCCTTCACCCGCGGCGACGGCCTGCGTCAGATCGTGGATCGCGGTTTCCCGTGCCAGGCGGACCCTCGCAAGCTGGTTCTGAAGAGTGGCTTTGAGCTGACGGGCGGCAGCATCGGGAATGGCCTGGTCATAGTGTTGCTCCAGGGCTACCGATATGGATTTCCGGGCAACAACCGGCAATTCAAGCACGGAAACGTCGAGCGGATAGGCTCCCGAACCTGGGACGAGGACCGGCGAGTACCGTCCCGCGAGGACAGCTTCTTGAACGAGCTTTAAGCCTTCCGTCTTTCCCGTCTTTTCGATCAGTCTAAGCAGAAATGGCGACGCCCCTTCGCACTCTTTAAGCTCGTCGGATGGCAACGCGGACAGCAAGGAGGGCCGGACGGCAAAGGGTGGGGGCTCATATTTGACGCCCGCCTGAATCGGCCGAATGCTCTTGTTCTTGTTGATCCACTTTGCCGCCGCGACCACGCGATGGGTGGCATCCAGAAGCATGAGGTTGGAGTGCTTCCCCATGATCTCCGCCACCAGAAGGAACTCGCCTTCTGGGCCCTCGAAGTCGATCTCCAGCACACGGTCAAACCGAACTTGGCGGACCGCCATGATTCTGGAAACCCCGATCCGGGATCTCAGAGCCGTGCAGAATTGGGGTGGCTGAATGGGATTCGCCGGCTTTCTGGTGCTCAGGTGAGCCCGAGAGAATTCGGCATGGCAACTCAACAACAGATGCCCGACGCCCGCCGGTCCATAGAGCTCGAAGACGACCTCGGTCTCGGTGGGCTGGCTGATGCGTTGCACCTTGCCGCCCACCAAGCCCTGAAGCTCGTGAACGACGCTAGCCAACGCGAGACTGTCGAAGGGGATTCTCAAGAACCTGTTTGTACCCGCCTGAGCGGCATTCACCTAGGCATCCGATTTCCTGTGCGACAGGAGCTAGCTCAGCTTCTCAAACCGATCGACATCCAACTCAATTTGGGCCAGGCTCGCCGACCAGAATTCCTCGCTGCGCACGTCGATTCCAAATCGATCCGCCAGCGTCGACGCATCGGCCAATCCCGTCGAGGAAAGCAAGTCGTCATAGCGCGCCTTGAACGGCTCAGGATCCTGGCGATAGATCGCGTAGAGCCCAAGGCCGAATAACAGGCCATACATGTACGGGAAATTGTAGAAGGAGTAGGTGCTGTAGTAGTGCGGCTTGACCGCCCACATGTACGGGTGCAGGAGTTCGTCATTCAGTCCATCGCCATAGGTTTGGCGCTGGGCATCGAGCATCAGTTCGCTAAATTCAGCCGCCGACAACTCTCTTTCCGACCGCTTTGCGAATACTCCCTGCTCGAACAGGTAGCGGCTGGTGATGTCCACCACCACCTGGCACTGGCCCTGCAGCGACGCTTCTAAAATGGCAAACTGATCGGCTTCACCAACCACTTCGAGCGCCGCTTCCTTGATGATCGTCTCGCAGAAAATGCTCGCCGTTTCGGCCAAGGTCATCGGCGTCTCCTTGTTCAGCATGGAACGTTTGGCAAGGCATACGTTATGGTAGGCGTGGCCCAGCTCGTGGGCCAAGGTACTGACCGAACCGTAGGACGGATCGTAATTCATCAGGATCCGGCTCTCGTCGCCTCGCAATTCCGTGCAATAAGCGCCACCGACCTTCCCATTCCTAGGTTCGGCATCGATCCAATTCTCCCGAAAGGCGCGGCGTGCGAAGTCACCCATCGCGGGGCTGTAATTGCCAAAGTTCTCCGCCACGAAGTCGCAGGCTTCCTCATACTGCCAACTCTTGGTGGATTCCCCGACCGGCGCGAACAGATCGTAGAAAGCCAGTTTGGATAGCCCAAGGTGCTTCGCCTTGGCGTTCATGTATCGTCGGAAAGTTGGGAATGACTTGCGGGCAGCCGACAGCATCGCTTCCAAAGTCGGGCGGTCGATCGCGGCGTGGAAGAGAGCTTGGTCGAGTGGATCAGACCACTTTCTCTGCCGACAAAGCGTCGTGACCTCGCCCTTGATACCATTGAGACAAGCCGCAATCGGAAGCTCATGCTCCTTCCAGGCCGCGAGTTCGGCATGGTAGGCGGCGGCCCGCCGTGATCGATCCTTCTCATAGGCGATATTTCGGGCGGCCGGCATGGGATAGCTTTCGCCGTCCACGCTGACCATGATCTGGCTCGTGAGGTTGCTATGGAGCCTCGACCAAGCGGTAGAGCCACTGAGACTGAGGTCGCTCACCAGTGATTCGAGGCGCGGATCCATGAGATGCTTGGCTTGGCGCTTGGCATGGCTCAAGGAATATTCGTGATCGCGAACGACATCGCTCTTTGAAGCGGCCGACTCGACATCCAAACCTCCCGACCACAATGAGAAGAGGGTCTTCAATTTCTGGAGGCGAATGCTGAGGCCATCGAATTCACTTAACTTTGCCGCGGCGGCCGTGTCGTGCGAGTTGGTGGTGACTTGGCATTCCAAGTACGAGGACATCAGCATCCAAGTTTCATAGAGCTCATTGAGAGTCTCGACAACTTGGGCTACGGAATCGGCCGATGGGGTTTCTCCGCCCGTAACGCGCTCCCGTTCCCATAAATCTTCCGCACGATCCAGCCCTTGACCGAAATTGGACATCGCCGTCGCGAATTCACGGGAATCGACGGATGGGAAGTAGGGGGTGAGGTCCCAGCGAGGAGAAGCCTTGAGGACAGCCATGGTTTATTGTGACATTCCTACCGTTCGCATAACTCACGTGGTTCCAAGAGTTCAAGTAACATGCGTTCGTGTCCATTAAGACCCACCTGGACGAAACCGATGTTCAGATCCTGCACCGGCTGCAGACCGATGGGCGGATTTCAAATACGGAACTGGCAAGGCGGGTAAAGCTATCGCCACCCTCTGCACTGCAACGCGTCCGGGCGCTGGAAAAGGCTGGCCTGATTCGTGGCTATGTGGCGCTTCTCGACCCGGATCGACTGGGCCTGCGGATCACTGCTATCGTCATGATCAGCCTCTCACTACACCAGGAGCAGCCGATCGAGCGGTTTCGTAAGGCGATCCAGGCGATACCGGAAATCATCGAATGCTATCACGTGAGCGGCGACTTCGACTTCCTGCTCAAGGTTGTCGTGAAGGACATGCGCTCCTATGAGGTCTTCTTGCGGGAAAGGCTCTCCAAGATCAAAGGAATCGGCAAGATCAACACCAACTTCGTGCTGGCGACCAACAAGCAGACGACGTACATCCCTCTCTAGGCAAAGCTCATGGCCCATATCCTCCCCAACATCCTGGCCGCGATCGGCAACACGCCGCTCATTCGCCTCAATTCGGTTGGCAA
>JADZBW010000209.1 GCA_020851885.1 Fimbriimonadaceae bacterium
CTCCTCCCGCACGGGTACCCGTCCCGCTGGTGACGACCGCTCGCATGAGCGCATCGATCTGATCGGCGACGTTGGGATCGAGAGCGTTCGCGGTGATCTCAGGCTGGTAGTACTTCACTACTTCGCCATCCGGCCCCACGATTCGCGTGATGCAATAGGGCTTTGCGCGACTTCCGCGAAGCATAAACGTGCTGTAACCCTGGGCCATTTCAAGCGGGGTCACTTCATCCGCGCCAAGGCAAAGCGACGGATTGGGGATGATGTTTGGCGAAGTGAAGCCGAAGTTGTTGCGGCAATAGGCGACGACAGTGTTGGGTCCCGTCTTCTCCATGACCCGGGCCATGGGGACATTCATGGACATCTTAAAAGCCGTCGGGACGCTGACCGTTCCGCCGTATTTGCCACTTGAGTTCTTGGGGATCCAAGGTTTTCCACCTGGCTGAGGCCAAATAAACTTCTCGTTCGAAACGGAGTCATTGATCCCGATCGCGCCGGTCGCAAAGGCCGTCGCATAGACGAACGGCTTGAAGCTGGACCCCGGCTGGCGGTATCCGCTGGTGACGACATTGAACTGGTTCTTGTCGAAGTCGAGTCCCCCAACTTCGCACAGGATCTTGCCGTCCCGATCCATCGCCACGAACGCAGCGGTCGTCACCCCTTGTCGCCGGTAACCCTTGACGGTGTCTTTGACCGCGGCTTCCGCCACCGACTGCATCGTTGTGTCGAGCGTCGTGTAGATCTTGTAACCGCCTTCCGCCAAGTTCAAGTCGGGAAAGTCATGCTTGAGCGTTTCCAGCACATGCCAGGTGAAGTAACGCGCCCGATGGAACTGCTCCGAAACATCCTTGGCCCGGCGACTGAAGTTCGGCTTCTCCGCTTTGGCCTGCTCGTACTCCGTTTCGCTGATCATCCCTTCTTCGCGCATGATGCGGAGCACGACATTTCGGTTTTCAATCGCCTTTTCTGGATTTCGGAACGGGTTCTGATCGCTGGGCCTTCGAACGCAGCGAGCCAAGAGGGCGGCTTCCCCGATCGTTAGCTGGTTGATGGTCTTGCCATAGTAGACGTCCGCCGCCGCTTGGATCCCAAAGGCGCCTGACCCGAAGAACACCTTGTTCATATAGAGCTCGAGGATCTCTTCCTTCGTGAGCTTCTGTTCCATCGTAAACGCCATGGCCATGTCCGCCATCTTTCGTTTGAACGATTTTTCGGGACTGGTGTAAAGGAGCTTGGCCAGTTGCATCGTGAGGGTGGAGCCACCCTGAACCGATCGCTGTTCCCTGACGTTTGTAAAGAGAATTCGACCTAGAGCCTGGTAGTCGACCCCGCGATGCTCAAAGAACCGCTTGTCCTCGGCCGCAAGGATCGCGTTTCGAACGTTGACCGGGACATCTTCATAGCGGATCGGTTTGCGGTATTCGGCACTGATTTGGTAGAGCGGCTTCCCGTCTGCGCTGTAGATGAAGGATGGCGAGCGCTTCGTCTCATCCATCAGGAGGCCAAGATTCTCGATCTTGGCACGAGCCTTGTTGAGTTCTTCATAGAAGTAGAACCCAAAAACGGACCCACCAACCAACGTGATGAGGAAGAGGACGGCAAGCAAACGCTTGGTCCATTTCCACCAAGGAGCGCTTGGTTTCCGGACTCTCCGGGCTGTGCGTTTGGCCGCCACAGCCATCAGTATAACCCTCTGTTAGCCGCCCAGTTTCTCGGCCATCTCTTTAAGCTTGGCTTCGGACAAGTTCCCGAGAAGCACAAAATAGGTTCCGCCCTTCTGCCAGCTAAAGGTATTGACTTCACCCCGACCGCCCCTTCTGAGCTTGTCAGGATCGATCTCCGAGTTAACTTGGATAAGTGAAACGCGTCCATCCTTATTTACATAATCTTGGACGAGCGCGGTTGAGTTTCCAATTCGCTGAATTCTGCTGGACTCCAATCGAAATGGGTCTTTTGGCGAAAGGGCGACGTTTTTGAATCCGGTCTTGCCCACCAACCTGGCCAGACGATCCCATGGCGTGATAACTTTTGCACCCGGGATATTCAAGACGAAGTCGCCGCGATTGAATTTGGGTTGGTAGTCGACTTTTGTGAACTCGGACGATGCTTGTACGCTACCGTCTCGGCCATAGAATTCTCGCTTGAGCACGAGCCCGGTTCGAGGATCGATCCAGAGTTTCAGGAAGACGAATCCAGACGGCGATACAATCTGAACGACCTTGGTGGCAAACCCGGCAATGGGAGAGCCATCCTCGATTTTGAACTGGGATTCCGAACCGCGATCGCCCATTTTGAGCCAACGACCTACCAATTCGTCGCGGCGCGGCGGCATGACGTCGATCTGGTTGTCGTTCGGGAAATAATGTCGCCGCTCGTTTTCGGTCTCCACGATGATCTGGCCACGGAAGATCCCTTCCTCTGGAAACTCGATGCGGGTCCGAGGGCCGTTCTTGGTCACGAACTCGACATGGCGGTGCTGATCCGGTCCGAACTTCAGAAGGACGGTGCGAGAGCCGCTATAGTTCAGCTTCTTGGATGCGTTGATAACCTTCTGGATGATCTCTGGAATCTTGTCGCTGCTTTGAGCAACGGCTCCGCAGGCGACCACCCCGACGATCAATGCGGCAGAACCATATCGAATCGCAATCTTTGAGATCATAACGAGTCGAAATCCACCTCATCGGGATCGTAAACAGCCGAGATCGATCTACTTCGGGCGACTTCATCGGGATTGAGACCAACGCCCGTGACGTTCGTGTAATTCATCGAATCCCTAAAGGACGCGACTAGATTGGACTCGATGCTCGGTTTGGCGGGTTGGCCCAAGTTGGGGCTCGTCGGAGCCTTCGTCAGCATCGTAATCGCCAATGCGCCAGCCAGGCCCAAACCAAGCGCCGGACTGAGAACCCAAGCGAATCGCCGCCGCCGTTGTTTCACCGCGACGGCACTCGCGATCCGCTCGTTCAGGCCGCTACGCCAAGCCATGCTGACCGTATCTTCAGGCATCGACTTGAGCATCTCCCTCATCTGCGATTGGGCCGGCGATTCAAGTCGCTCATCCAAATCGTGATCAGTCATTTCCCTTCCTATCATATCGAATTCATCCTGATATCTCAAATCTATGACACCTCTGCGTGGAGGTAGTTCCGTAAATGCTGCTGTAAATGCGCTCTTGCTAAGAAAAGTCGGCTCTTAACCGTGCCAACTGGAACTCCGACCATTTGGGCGATCTCCTCGTAGGACAGATCCTCCTTGTCGTGGAGGAGGAGGACGCTGCGGAGCTTCTCGCTCAACGACGATATGGCTTCATCGATCGCCGAAGCCAGCTCGGCATCGATCGCAAGCTGGTCGGGTTGCCACCGGGAATCGGGGACGTCGAAGGTCTCATCGACTTCGAAGGTGCCCTGTAGGCTGACTTCCGTTGGCGATCGATCGACCTTGCGGGATCGATCCACGCAGAGGTTGTAAGCGATGCGAAACAGCCACGTGCGAACGGAACAACGTCCATCGAAGCGGTGGAAGCTCTGAAAGGCCCGAATGAACACTTCTTGGGTGATGTCGGCCGCTTCTTCGGCATTGGACACCATCCGACGAACGAAACCGAAGACGCGATTCTGGTAGGAATCGACGAACTTGCCAAACGCGTCTACGTCCTGTTTTCGGCAACGCTCGACGATCGCGAGTTCCCTAGCGTGGTCTTGTAGGTTGCCTGAGCTCAATCTTGCTGCCCCGATGCAAAGTTCCATCTCGTAATAAGCTGAAACGAATCGGATCCCCTTAGGTTCAGTATGGATCCAGTTGGACCCAGGACCGGGAGTAAATCCCGCCCTAGCGTTCAATACGCAGGGCGGGATTCCATTTGTTACATGCGGATGCCGGCGTAGATTCCAAACCCGTTGAATTCGGACTTACTGGTTCCCCAGTACTTCGCTTCGAGGAAAAATGGCGTCTTGCCTTGCGTGAAATCGTATCCCAGGCCAAACTGATAGCCCAGTCGCGTTCGGTCGTCGCCATTGAACGACGAGAAGGAAACGCCCATTCCGGCCGTGTAGAACCACTCGTTACGTCGGCCGACGTAGTTCAAGAGGATCGGCACGTTCTTAACGTCGCCTTTACCCAGCATGTCTGCCGAGACGCTTAGGTGGCCCGAATAGCCGTCTCCCATCCCTTTCCAATTCACGTCGCGGACCTTAAGCTCGACTCCGCCAACGAACCAACTTGGCCCCTCGGAATCTCGAACGTCTCCGTTGCTGGGGAAAAACAGCCCAACTCTTACCGACAGGCCAACCGGCTTCGACTCCTGTGCCAAGGCCGAGTTGGCTCCCGCCAGTACCATCGCGGCACCCAGTGCGGCTACTCCAATTTTCTTCATCGATTGCTCCTTCATTTTGGTGAGTTGTGATTCTCTTTGAGCATACGCTCCGTGTGGTTACGGACGGACCAACTGCCCGGTGGGAATCGCGAACTTTTCCCCATTCGAAGATCCAGACTGGTTTGAATCTAGCGGATCGCTTCTCTCAAGA
>JADZBW010000210.1 GCA_020851885.1 Fimbriimonadaceae bacterium
CATTCTTCAGTTTACGAGCGACCGCACTCTCCAAGTCTTCCGCGACTTCGTGGACCAGGCCAATTCGGAGCGCGAGATCGGCGCCGAAGGCCTCGCCGGTGGTGAACAGGGCGCGAGCATGGCCACGGCCGATCTTGGCAATCACAAAGGGAGAGATCGTCGCTGGGATGAGCCCCAACTTGACTTCGCTAAAGGAGAACTTAGAATCAGGTCTGGCGACCGCCACGTCCGCCGCCGCGACCAAACCGCAACCCCCGCCGAATGCTGCCCCATGGACGGCGGCGATTACCACCGCAGGGCAGTCGACGATCGAGCGGAAGAGCGCCGCCAGCTTGCGAGCGTCATGATAATTCTGCTCCTCGGTGTACGACGCCGCCTTGCGCATCCACTCGAGGTCGCCCCCGGCACAGAAACCAGCGCCTTCCCCGCGAATCACCACGGCTCTGGTCTCATGAGGAAGCTCGACAAACGCCTTGGTGAGCGCGGCAATCAGCTCGTCGTTGATGGCATTGCGGACTTCGGGTCGATCCAGCGTGACATTGAGTACCGGACCTAGGGACTCGACTCTGAGCATGGATCAGTATGGCGTATCATCTGGCTCCGGAACCAAGACCCCGCCGACCCGATGATCGAGACCAAGCCATACTCATTCTCTCGTAGCGAGCTCTCGCGACTGACCGCTCTATATTACTTGCGGACCTTTTGGTTCATCTTTATTGGGCCATTCATGTTCGGCATCTTGCTAATGATCTTCGGCCCGAACCAGACCACGCGAGTCTTCGGCCTGGTCTTTGCCGGGTGGCCCGGGACCGTCTTCGTCCGGTCCCTGCTGCTCACCAAGAAGAACGCCCAGGCATGGATACACCCAACGGTCATGAGCGTGCGTGAGGACGGACTTTACTTCGAAAGCCAAACGGAGCCGGTTCAGCGCGTGAAAGTCCGATTCGAATCGATACGACGGACGATTCCGATCCTGGGATATCTTCTCTTTCAGACTCGGCGGTTCGGTTTCATCCCGTTGAAGGAGTCGGCCCTTGCGGACCCCAAGCATCGCGATCTGATTGTGCAGGCTATCGGGAATTCCCCGTTGCCGGATGGCCAAGGCACTTAGACAAGGTCTCAACGTGACCTCGGTCGGTCCAATCCAAGCTGACCGGCGTTACCGAGACAAACCCTTGGCTGACCGCTTCGACGTCCGTACCGGGCTGGGTATCCGGGTCCATCACGACCACGCCACCTTGCCAATAGTAGGGTCGGCCCCACGGGTCCTCGCGGAACTCGACGCGGTCTTTATAGACTCGTTGGCCCATTCCGCACACCCTAACCCCGCGAAGCTCGGTGTAGTCGATCGCCGGAATATTGACGTTAAGGAATGTCAATGGCTTTTCCGGTGTGGTTGTCAGGCTTACCCAATTCTCCATTAGCCAGGACTCCCCAGTCTGGTAATGGGCAGGGGCGCCCGTTACAAAGGTCGCCATGCTGAGCGAAATGGCCCGAATGCCGTTGATGGCGCCTTCCATCGCCCCGGCAACCGTGCCGGAATAAGTGATATCGAACCCCAAATTCGGCCCATTGTTGATCCCACTGAGGATCAGATCGCATCCATCGGGCCAGCAGACGGTCAGCCCGACATTGACGCAGTCCACGGGCACTCCATTGACTTCATAAGCTTCCAAACCATCGAAAGCATAAGGAACGACGCGCAAAGGATCTCGCATCGTCATCGAGTGCCCACAGGCGGATCGCTCACGATCGGGCGCGACGACCTTCACGTCACCGAATTGGCTTGCCACTCGCACGAGGGATTGCATTCCGGGCGCGCGAATGCCGTCGTCATTGGTGATGAGGATTCTCATGGCGAACCAGCAGATTACCGTCCCGTCGCCCTGAATTTGGGGCGACGATGGATATGGCCAGGCATCGGCAAAATAGAATCCTATCGGGGGGATCCTAGTGGCCGAATTGCTTTATGGAGCGAATGAGATAGACGCTGTAATAGACGATCTCGTCGCCGTCCTTGCGCACTCTGACCCAATGCCCTTTGGCATCCTCCAAGGTTCCAATTTCCTGTCGCTCAACACTACCCATCTCAGTAAGCAGAGTGACTTTCTTTCCAATCAGATCCGCGAGCAGTTCCATGCCGCCATATTAGCTCCAATGCGCAAGAGAATGTAAGATTATCGCAACCCGCCGCTGAGAGTGCCCAAAGCAAGCCAGAGCCCACTTGCAATGAGACCGCCGACCGCGGATGCAATCGCCCAGTTCTTTGCTTTATCCGAGGCCTCGGTCGCGCGCGCCATTTCGCCTCGCGCGGCAAATCCATCGACCTGTGCCGCATAGACGATCGAAACGATGCCAAATGGCATACAGCAGCAAAGGGTTGTGAGAATCGCGTAAACGAGGTAGTTCTGGACCTTCTCGCCAGTCATATATCCCTGGCGTGGGTAGGACACCGCCTCTTGGCGAGGTGGGGTCGCATATCCCGAGCCGAACACCAGCCCCGGTACATCGCGGGCCATCAATTGACGGTTCTCGGACTGGATGTAAATCGTTGTCGCAGGAAGGACACGACCTTCATTCGCCCACTGTTGGAGCGTCGCCAAGTCCGGGGCGATGTAGGTCGTGCCGTTGATATCGATGCGAAACATAGTTAACTAAAGAGACTTTTGCCGAGGCTCTTTAGCTCCGTCGCCGCTTGAATCACGCGAGATTTCATACTTGCTTCCGCTTTTTTCATGTAGCTTCGAGGATCGTACGTCTTCTTGTCGCCCATCTCACCATCGATTCGGAGGACTCCATCGTAGTTCTTCATCATGTGGTCCACGATGGCGCGCGTGAAGTGATACTGGCAATCGGTATCCACATTCATCTTGATGATTCCGTAATGAAGGGTCTCATGGATTTCCTCGATCGGTGTGCCCGAACCGCCATGGAACACGAGATCGAGTTTCGCTTCGGGGCCGTATTTGGCGACCACCGCCGCTTGCCCATCTCGCAGGATTTTCGGCTCAAGCTTCACGTTGCCAGGTTTGTAAACGCCATGTACGTTGCCAAAAGTCGCCGCGAAGGTGAAGGGACCGATGTCCTTGAGCGACTCGTAGACGAAGACCATGTCCTCGGGAGTGGTGTAGAGTTTCTCAGCCGCGGCATGGGTGTTGTCGATTCCATCTTCTTCCCCACCGACGACTCCGGCTTCCACTTCCAACAGCATCCCGAGGGGAGCCATCGATGCGAGGAGTTCCTTGGATATCTCCATATTCTTGCCAAGGGGAAGTTCCGAACCGTCGAACATGTGACCATTGAAGAGAGGTTCCTGGCCACGATCGACCCGTCGCTTGGACTCGGCGATCAGAGGTCGCAGGAACTTGTCGACCTTATCTTGAACGCAGTGATCGGTCGTCAAGGCGACATAAATGGGCAAGTCGGCGGCAATTCGATGCACATACTCCGCCATCGCAATCGCTCCCAAAGCCATGTCCTTGGCGGGTCCGCTCGCGTGCTCTCCGCCGCCGGTGCTGACTTGGATAATTCCATCCGTTTTGGTTTCGACAAACGCTGCCAAGGCCGCATTGATCGTGTTCGAATTCGTCACATTGATCGAAGCGATCGCATAGTCATTCTCTTGGGCGGTCTTGAGGATGCGGGTAAAGGTCTTGGGATCCGGTACGGGCATGGAACGATCTTAGCATTTTGAAGGTTAAATCGGCTGGTGCGTTGGTTCGGAGTTCTATCTGGTTTCATCACGGGATTTTTCCTGA
>JADZBW010000211.1 GCA_020851885.1 Fimbriimonadaceae bacterium
ATCGAGCGGAGGATCCGATGGATCCAGGCCTTCCGGACCAACTGCGGGTGTCGCCAACTCAGGAGCTTTGAGGATTCATAGAGCTCCGAGTAGCTGGAAACCCAAGGGAATCGCCGGAAGTAAGGCCTCACCCACTTAACATGCACGCCGACGATCAGGCAAAGGTAGGTCAAGAGGCCGACCGTCGTCCAAAACTTGGTCTGGTCCTGCAACGCCTGAGCCAAAACGATCAAACCTCCAATGGGAGGCAACGTCAAGAAGATGAGAACCAGAAACTGCTCAAAGCGGCGGTTGGATATTTTTGCTGTACTTTCCAAGATGAATACCGGCCTTCACTGATGGGCGACCTCGTCCACCACCAGTCCGACACTGGGGTATTCGGGATGTGCCTGCTATTAGAGTTTGTCACATTGAAAGACGTTCAAATCGCCGAATATGACCCGCACTGGGACCACATCTGTAGAGAGCGTCAATATTCGCGTAAGAACTTCGGAGTGATTATGCTTCCAAAGATCGCCATAATGGCCTGATGCCGCTCCGAGACACCCTTCAGTTGATTCAAGACTCACTCGTTTCTTCGACGAAAGTCGGCCGAGACTGTGCGGAAATCGGCGGCTACCTTGCGATGATCCATCCGAAGGATCCCCTCGTTTGGCTGAACTATGCCGTCCCCATTTCAGAGCCAAATGCGGAAGACACCACAGAACTCGAAAGTCATTTCAGGGGTTTGGGACGAACGCCGAGGCTTGAGTTCTTCACCGACCTTTGGCCAACGGTTGAACCGTTCCTCCTCGAAAGAGGCTTTGTCTGCGAGAAGCGAATGCCTGTGATGCTGCTCAATTTATTGGATCGCAAATCCAGGGTTGGCGTCCATTTCGCACGCGAAGCCAGCCTGGACGATCTCGCGGAGGCAAGGTATGTGTCGAACGTGGCGTTTGGCATGCCTGAACTCGACCCAAAACCAGATGAACAGGCGCAAGCCGCCCTGGAGTCTGGGCGACACCTAGCCTCCGTGGTCGAAATCGACGGCCGGATCGTCGGCTCTGGTTTTGCCGTTGGTACGACATCGGTTCGCGAAATTGCCGGAATTGGAACCCTTCCCGAATTCCGCAGGCAAGGAATTGCCACGGCCGTGATCGAAGAATTGCTCGACAGGTTCTTCAGAGATGGCGGAGAAATTGCCTGGCTGACCCCTGGAGACGAAGGAGCCCAATCCCTCTATCAAGGATTGGGCTTCCAACCGATCGCGGAACAGGTCTGCTATTCGATTCCCAGCTAGCCGCCGCCGTTCGTCTTAAACGTCCAGGGCTCGTTCGTCATGAGCTCTTGCGAAGAAATTAACCTGAAGCTCCCGTCCGTTGGTTTGAGCGTTTCAGCCCATCTCGTGGTGAACTTCTTCGCAACCCATCGATCGCCTTCCTTGCTTGCATACCAGAACTCCTGCTGAATCCACGCCACGACTTCGCCTTCTTGAAGTTGTACGTTCTTAACCGAGATCTTGGACTTGGCATTCTTCGTCACCTTGGTTATCTGGGACACACCGGCCTTCCACTGCGCCCATGATGTTCGCTTGCCTTGCGCATCCACCGAGTAGTAAGCAGGCGAATACATCGAGAAAAGTCCGGCGAGGTTGCCGGAGGCGATATTGGCATCGAATTTCGCAAAGAAGGCTTCAACATCTTTGCGAAGACCAGGTTTCTCGCCTTGAGCGAATGCTTGAATGGCAAAGAGAGCCAAAATTGCGACGAAGATTTGTTTTGTTTTCATACTTCACTTCCAACAGTCTTACGTGAAAGGGTAGCCCGAATGGGTCCCAATGGCAAGACCCTCTTTACTAGACGAGAATCACGAATTTGGGAGGTGAAGTCCCAAATCCGTGTTCGACCGCCTACTTGCCGAGAGCCGTCTCAGCCGCTCGCTTGATCCGATTTCGACGATCCTTGATATTGACCGCCTTCTGGAAAATGTCCGCGTTTGCTTTGGCATCCCAACCGGCAAGGGCATTGATGGCGTTAACAACGACCTGAATCCCGGACTTGTCGTTGATGAGGAGTCTCAATTTGGCAACCGTTCCCGGGTCGGAAGGAAGTTTGGCCAGCGCCGAAACGGCCTGAGCCTGGCGGTTAAGATTGGCGTGAGAAAGCTGGTTGAGCCAGAAGCTGCGTAGCTCGGGCCTTGCCAGATTGGCCAGCGCTCCAACTTGCATGAAGGCAGGTTCGCGATTCTTGTCCCTTTCAAGATTCGCAACCACGAGTCGAACCGAATCGTCGGACGGATTGGCCAAGAGCCTTGTCATGGCCGCCGCACGGTCGGGAGCGCTTGGGGCGCCTGCAAGCACTGCCGCAAGTTCATCGGCGTCGAATTCGTGCCTGATTTCGCGTAGGTAGTCCATGAATGGATCGAGAACAACGGCCTTGGGACGACTGGCCGATTTCAATCGGATTTGCTGCTCCTTCGCGTTGATCACCGCATCGACTTTGGACATCGACGCCGTACCGTTAGCGGCGACCGATCCAATCAAGCCAAACGTTGTGGGCAAGTCATAGATCGGCGTACCGTCGCTGGTGTCCTGGGTCTGCTTGACGTCGACAACCACTTCCTTGGCAGCGTCATCATAGGTCCATGTGTATTCCAAAACCGGGTGTCCGGGCTTTTCGAACCACTGTGCCCAAAATGGCTCGACGTTGATGCCCGTTGCTTCGGTAAAGGCCCTCCGCAATTGAGCGCTTTCCACCGGTGAATGTCGCCATTTGTTCAGGTAGAAATTGAGTCCGGCGTAGAACGCCTCGTCTCCCAATTTTCGACGCAGCGTGTGAAGGACGACGCCCCCCTTGGGATAGGTGTGACTATCGAACATCGCATCCGCATTGGCGTACATCTTCGTGGAGATGGGCCTCCGATAGCGCCGAGCTTCCGCGAAGTAACTCTTCATGGCGCCGTCGATTTCCCAAGCATAGGCATCCTTTCCGCCTCGGTGCTCCATGTAGATCATTTCCATGTAAGTTGCGAAGCTCTCGTTGAGCCAGGTGTCGCCCCAATCCTTACAAGTGACGAGGTCGCCAAACCACTGATGACCCAACTCGTGCGAGGTGAGACTGTCCATCGTGAAGTAGCCGTCGCGCGCTTCGGGCAGGCTGCCCTCCCCTAGAATCGTGGCACTGACGTTTTCCATTCC
>JADZBW010000212.1 GCA_020851885.1 Fimbriimonadaceae bacterium
ATCTCCAGTCCATCGGATCGAACCGTGCGAACAGTATCGGAAATGGGAACGCCCGGAGCGCCGGCTCCCGTTCGTTCGATGGCATCCAGGACGGCCTGAATAACATCAGCCGAGACATAGGGTCGAGCGGCATCGTGAAGGAGCACGGCATCCGACTTCGCGGTTAGGACGCCAATCCGGGAGCTTTCCGTGCGAGTCTCGCCACCGGCCACAATAAACGCCGCCTCGGGCGCCAACTGGCGGAATTGATCCAATCGGTCCTCGGCGCCGACGATCCCGACGGCTTCGATGCCAGGATGGCTCAGAAAAGTCTCGAACGACCATCGCCAAACCGGCTTGCCCGCCAAGATGGACCAGACCTTGTCTCCACCGAATCGAGTGCCTTTGCCAGCGGCCAGAATAATCGCAACTGCGCCCATTTAGTGACTGCCGCCCTTGCGGGGTTTGGGTGGTCGGAAGTCTGGTAACTCATCTTCACGAACTTCGCCGAAGATCAGTTTGCCCCGTTCGGTCTGAATAACTTGGGTCACCATGACGTTGAGGGTCTCGCCGATATGCGGGCGCCCATTTTCGACAACCACCATCGTGCCGTCTTCGAGATATCCGATCCCCTGCCCGGGCTGACTGCCTTCCCGAATGATCGAGAGAATCAGCGACTCTTGGGGCAACACGTTCGGGCGGAGTGCCAAAGCCAGATCGTTCAGATTCAGGACTTTGACATCTTGGAGCGCGGCGACCCGGTTGAGGTTGAAATCATTGGTCACGATATCCGCCCCGAGGACTTTGGCGAGTCGGACCAGTCGGGAGTCAACCGGTTCAGTGGCGTCGGGAGCGTACTTGTCGAACACACGCACTTCCAGCGGATATTCGGCCTGCAGGTGTTTCAGGACCTCCAAACCCCGCCGGCCACGCTGTCGCCGAAGGCTGTTGTGGTCATCGGCAATGTACTGGAGTTCATCGAGGACGAATCCGGGAACGTAGACTTGACCTTCGAGGAATCCGGCTCGGGCGACATCGTAAATGCGGCCGTCGATGATGACGTTGGTGTCCAAGATCTTGATGCCCGTCTTGCGACCCCTGCCGCGACTGCGCGACCAAGGCAAGATCTCATCCATCGATTGCAGGGCATAGATGCTGAGCGAGACAAACCCCAAGGTCAGCGCCACGATCAGGAGCGGCAGCACCGAAAGAGAAACGCCGATCGATTGAAAGAGAAAGAGAAACGGGAGAGAGATGACAACTCCCATGAAAATTCCAATGAACAGGGTGACCTTGTCGCCGCCAGCCATCTTGTCCCATCGGTCGATGGTGCGCTCGATCCAATCGTACGACTTGGAACCGACCCAGGCTCCCACGATTCCGCCCAGCACCGCAAGCGGGAAGATCGAGGCGAAGGACTGAGCGCCCGCATAAGTCTCCCCAGGCTCGGGTCCCGATTTTCGAACGAAGGGCGTGATCCAGAGGAAGATTTGATTGAGAACATGGGGGGCGGCAATCCCAAGCGGCACCGCGGCCAATCCAGCAAAGACCAAAATGACGATCGATCGAATGATCGCCCTGCGTCTCCCAGGAATGCCACGCTTGCCTTCCGGGGACTGTGGTTTGATGATTGGCGTTTCGTCTACCAGCGCTTTGCCTCCAGCACTTCCATCTTAACCTTATCTAGAAAGGTAAAGGTAAACGCTTCTTCAACATTCCCATCACTAAGTTTGATATGGGCTGCGGAAATTTGGGCATCGGGCGTGGTGGCATCCATTCCCAGCCATCGACTGCCATCCCAAACTTCGACCCAAGCGTGATAGTAGAAGTTGCCGTCCCAATTGACCAACCCGCTGACCAGTCGGGTGGGGATTCCCGCTGCTCGCATCAACGTCGCCGTGAGAATTGCATAGTCCCGGCAGACGCCTTCCTTGGTCTTGAGGATCTCCGAAGCATCGCGAAGGACGCCAATCCCCGCATTAGGCGACATGCTTCGCTGAACGTGGGATTTGATCAGCAAAGCCGCTTTCTTGACGTTTGTTTCGCGTCCAACGATTTGCTTTGCCAGCGTCTTGAAGGTCGCACTATCGCTGGGGATGTACATGCTTGGCTTGAGCCAAGACGGCTTGGACTTTGCGGATTGGGCGATCGTGGAACCGGGCTTGGCATCGAGTTTGGGGGGATGGACGGTCACGGTCCAGACTTTGTCCTTGCCGACTACCGACTGATGGTCGTCGTTCGGCGCCAGTTTGAGGTCTCGGCCGCTAACCCTTAGCTTCAGGAAGCCAAGCTTGCCTGGATTCGTCAGCGGTTTATCGGTCTTGATGCTGGTGGCGACCGCCAAATCGACGGACGGCCGATAACCTGTATTGGCTCCCGGTCCCATCGCCTCTTCCTTGGTTTCCGGCAGCATCTCGATCCCCATCGGACCCTGAGCCTTGATGAGGTCGCCCTTGGTGGATAGGTAGATGGTGGTGTTGGCCCTTGGGTCCAGAACATCCACTTGAATGGCATCGGTATCGGTGCCTTTGACCTGAATCTTTGCCGGGCCGACGAGGACGATCTCATTCTTGACAAGCGTCGCCGAGGTTGGGTCCAGGATGTAGATCGTCTTTCGAGATCCAACCGCCGCGCCGCCGATCACAATCGGCGTGAGCGGATCGTCCACGATGATGGCCCCCTTGGGAACGTCGAGAGTCTTCTTGGAAACGGC
Source organism: Fimbriimonadaceae bacterium (assembly GCA_020851885.1). Classification (GTDB taxonomy): domain Bacteria; phylum Armatimonadota; class Fimbriimonadia; order Fimbriimonadales; family Fimbriimonadaceae; genus 55-13. Next base: position 2,693 of record JADZBW010000212.1, read on the forward strand.
TCCGTTATTTTCAATCGACACCAAGATCTTGGTCGGGCTGAAGTCGGCGTCGATCGTCTGACTGCGTCCACCACTCTTGGTCACGAATCGCATCTTGATTGGACGACCGGCCGGATCCGACCATGTGACCGATTGGATCTCCATCTGCATGGCTGATCCAAGCATCCCGGCCGAGATCGAAGTCAGCGAGTCATTGCGCTTGACGGCCTTCCCGTTCAGGGTGTCCTCGCTTTGACGATACGACGAGTAACCGAGCTTGCTGCCTTGCAGATAGAGCCCCAAGTAGGTGTCCTGACTCCAACCGAGGGA
>JADZBW010000213.1 GCA_020851885.1 Fimbriimonadaceae bacterium
AAGGCAAAGTCTCCATCGATGGGGCCATAGGATATTCCTCCATCGACCTGGCCGTCTATCCCGCCCTGACCGCTACCGAGCACCTTGAACTGACCGCCGACCTCCGGCAATGCGAATGCCGCTCCAGCGAGTTGCTATCTCAGGTCGGATTGGAGGCGCCGGTCGATCAGCTTGCGATGGAATTCTCCACCGGGATGCGGGCCCGTCTCAAACTCGCCATGGCTATTCAAGCCGAGCCTGAAGTCCTCGTCTTGGATGAGCCCGGTGCGGGACTCGACGAAGTCGGGAGGAAGCTCGTGGAAGATGTGATCGAACTCCAGTTGACGACGGGCGCGGTTGTGCTGGCGACCAATGATCCGCTTGAACGACGATTCGCCACCCACCAATTGGAGATCGGCTCATGAGACCGGGCTGGCAGGCGATCCTGCGAAAAGAACTTCGCAGTGAATTTCGCCAGAAAAGCGGGCTCATCACCACCCTCCTTTTCAGCGTTTTCTCGGTAGTGACGATCTCATTGGCGACCTTTGACTTGACCGTAAGCCCCCAATTGGCGGCTGGGCTCCTCAGTGTTGCAATGCTCTTCGCCGCGATCGTCGCTCTGCCGCGAGTCGTGCTCATAGAAGAAGAACAGGGGACGGGGGACCTGTTGCGGCTTACCGCCCGCGCGGAGGACGTCTTCTGGGGCAAGGCGCTCTACAACCTGGTTTTCATGACGCTGACAAGCATGGTGCTCAGTTTCCTGTTCTTAGGTTTCACGAAGACGGCGCTGGCAATCCCATCGCTTTTCGTCGTCTGCATGCTTGGTTCGAGCGCAGCCTATGCCGGCTCCATCACCCTTTGCGGAGCGCTTGTTGCTCAAGCCTCGAATAGGAGCGCCCTTGCTGGTGTGCTTGCCGTACCCTTGTTGCTGCCCCTTAGTTTTCTCGCGGTTAGTGGTTTAAGGGTTGCACTCGACCTGAAAGGCGGCTTCAATATAAATAACGGAATGATCGCGGGCTTTGGCCTGTTGTGTTATGGTGCAGCGAGTCTGGCTCTCGGGCCGTACTTGTTCGCTGCGGTCTGGAAACGATGAAATACCTTCTCGCACTTGCCGTTGCCGGAATCACCGTCTGGACGTTTATGGTCCCGGACGCGGTGGGATTCCAAATGCCTGAGTTGGCCCGGATCTTCTTCTGGCACTTTCCATGTCCCATCTTGGCTTCGATTCTCCTGATGGTCGGCGCCTGGTTCAGTTGGAAGTACTTGAAAACCAACGATATGAGGTGGGATATCCGAGCGATCGCCACCATGGAATTGGGTTACGTGTTCTGCCTTCTCACGATGGTCACCGGCATCATGTTCTCGCAGGTTCAGTGGGGCACGTGGTGGCAAAAGGACCCCCGCCAGACATCGTTCCTGATGGTGCTCTTGGTCTATGCCGCCTACTTCGGATTGCGCGGCGCTCTGACTGACGATCATAGGCGAGCCACCAATAGCGGCGTTTACGCACTCGCCGCCCTGATGCCCGTTCTCTTCCTGATTTTCGTCTTCCCTCGCCTCCCTCAAGTGCAGTCGTTCCATCCGAGCGATTCGATCATGAAAGGACAGATCAAAGGGGGCTACGCTTACATCGTCATGGCGCTCTTGGCGCTCTTTACAATCATCACCGTTTGGCTCTATCGAATGCGGGTCCGAGCGGGAGTTCTGGAACTCAAACTGGAGGATATGAATCATGGATTGGAGAATCATAGCGGCGATTCCGCCGGTACTACTGTGGTCCGCCCTGTTCCTGTATCTCATGAAGGTTGACGCCCGATTGAAGAAGGCAGAGCGGAAGCTCGATGGTCGATAGCCGAATCGTTTCTGAATGAGCAACTCGACTTCGGAGCACGAAGAGCCGCGATCGTTTACCGATGTCGCGCCTTACTATGACGAGCTCATGCGGCAGGTGCCATACCGAATGTGGGTTGGCTATTACTTGCTGCTTCTCTCCCATCAAGATGTGCGCCCCACGTCCATCCTGGATGTTTGCTGCGGCACCGGCACGATGTGCGAGTTCCTGACGGAAGAGGGCTATGAAATGGCGGGCGTCGATCTCTCAGCCGAGATGATTCGCGTCGCCAAGAAGAAGGCCGGGCGAAATCGGCATGTGATCCAATATGAAGTCGGCGATGCTGCCGAGTTTGAGATGGGTCGCCAGTTCGATGCCGCCCTGAGCTTCTTTGACAGTCTCAACAATATCCTGGAGGAGGAGCGCCTCCAAGGAGCCTTTCATCAGATCGCCAAACATATCAAGCCGGGCGGGTCGTTCATCTTCGACGTCAATACGGCCTTTGCGTTTGAGACCGATCTCTTCGACCAGGATAACCTCAACAAAGCCAGTTCCTTGCGCTACCAATGGCGCGGCGATTGGAATCCCGAGACCCAGATCATCACCGTAACGATGAACTTCTGGAAGAACGGCCAGGAGTTCCAGGAAATACACCGACAAAGGGCCTATCCGGATGCGATGATTAGGGCGATGCTTGAGAGGGCGGGGTTTACGCAGATTCGAGCCTTCCACAGCTACACGCTCAACCCGCCTCGGCACCAAAGTGATCGCATCCATTACTGTACGATCAAAGCCTAGAGCCGGGAATCTAGTACAATTTGGGTGGGTGGAACTTGTCTCTACTTAGTCGATTGCTGCGGAAGCCGATTCCCGATCCCGAAGACGCCGGCCCCCTCTATCCTGCCGTTAAGGCGGCCATGGTAGACGTGCAAGCCTATGCGCGTTCACATGGCGGCGAGATTCACTTGGTCAATGTCACCGTCGACGGCGAGGTTCAAGTCCGACTTTCGGGCGCTTGTCAGGGTTGTCCACTGAGCGACATCACCCTGAAAAAAGGGATCGAGCTCAATCTCAAACGGATGGTTCCGGGAGTCCAGAAAGTAGTCCAGGTCCGCTAACTAGGAACCGGCCCCATCAGGCTGAAGGTATGGACTCCACTTGATGCTGGGCATGTGGGTGACATCCGCGAGCCGGCAGAGGAAATAGGCGACCGCATCCCCAAATTCCTTGGGGCTCAAACTGCTATTCGCACCCGTGGATAGCGGCCCGTAGGGTGCGATGAAGCCCCAACTCACCAGCTTCTTCAAGTTGGCCATTGCGGCCGGAGCGACCTTGA
>JADZBW010000214.1 GCA_020851885.1 Fimbriimonadaceae bacterium
CCCGCAGGAAAAGCCAAGAGGACCTGGCAATCCGATCTTCTTGGCCAGAAACTCCGCGCCAACCGCGACGGCAACCGCTTGATTGGTGAGATGGGTCTTGCTGAGCCCGCATCGAACGGCAAGTTCCTCATGGATCGCATTGATCCCGACGATCTGAACGATTTTGCATACGAGGTCGTAGCCAATCTCCCGACAAGCTTCGGAAAGCGAACCTGGAGTGGCGCGTCCATTCTCAGCGCAATACGCGGCGACCGCCAAGGGCACTCGCCGGCTAAGGACGGCATCCGCGCCGACAATCCGATCCAACATGGCTCCGGCCAGTTCATCGGGGTGGGAGATCGTGGATAGCCGGATCAGGATTGAATCGACTCTTGCGTTCCTTCCGGCCGATTTTGCGGCATTGATCGCCCGGATGTTTGCGCCGTGTGAATCCAATCGAGAGACAGCCATTTCAAGATTCAATTGTCGGCATAGATTTCTGCAGACTTACAAGGCAATTCGGAGCGCGGGTACACTTCGCCTCCCATCATGAGACGGGATGACCTGCTCGACTTGAATGATGTACTCCAGCATCCGGGCCGGAAGCTAGAAGTCGACATCTCCACCGAATTGCCAGAGGAAGAAGATCTCGACCTTGTCAAGCCTATCGAAGGCTACTTGGAAGCGATTAGCACTGGCAATATCCTTCTCGTAACCGGCGAGTTCACCACCCGCCTGGTGATGGAATGCGCCCGATGCATCGAACCTATCGAAGTCGACCTCAAGTTCGCCATCGAAGAGCAGTTCCCTGTCGAGGGGGTTCCAAGCAGTTATGGGGCGCAGGACTTCGCACGGGTCGTTGCCGATGAACCGTTTGCACTTTTCGAGGGCAACAACCTGCTTGTCGAAAACCTGATCCGTCAAAGCATGTTGGTGGAAGTGCCGCTTCAGCCTCTTTGCGAATTTGGGTGGGACGGAGATTGCCCGATTGCCCGTGCCAAAGGCCATCTGCCCGCCGTCGGTGGAGGCCGACCGGAGTTCACAAAACTCGCCAACTTGATCAAACCCGGAGAATCTGAAGCGTGAACATCGCCTTGGACGCGATGGGGGGCGACCACGCCCCCGCCGAGATCGTCCATGGCGCCCTGCTCGCGGCCCCGTTGGTCGGTGGGAAGATCCTCTTGGTTGGCCAGCCAGAGGCAATCGAACGCCACTTGGGGCAGGATCGGCCCTCAAACATCGAGATCGTACCCGCCTCCCAAGTTATCGAGATGGACGAAAAGCCCACCGAGGCGATTCGCAAGAAGAAGGACTCGAGCATGGCGGTAGCCGCCAATCTTGTGAGGGATGGCGCCGCCGCCGCGTTCGTCTCGGCCGGAAATACCGGAGCTGCGACCGCGATCAGCCTCTTGACCTGGCGGCAAGTTCATGGCGTCCATCGTCCAGCGATTGGCAGTCTCATTCCAAGTCGCGGAGACGGTTTCCTGCTCCTGGATGCAGGGGCCAGCCCTGACATCGAGCCGGAGAACCTGCTGGAGTTTGCTGTCATGGGGCGGGCTTATATGGAAAAGGTCCAGGGGCGGAAGCATCCCAAAGTCCACCTTCTCAACATCGGGGAGGAAGAGGGTAAAGGCAGCGCCTGGGCGAAGCAAGCACAGAAACTTCTCTCCGAGCACTCTTGGTTTGCGGGAAATGTGGAGGGCAAGGACATGTTCCGGGCCGATGTCGATGTCGTGGTATGCGATGCGTTTGTCGGCAACATCGTCCTGAAGACATGCGAAGGAGTCGCCGAGTTCATGGCCGAGCTGATCCGCAAGGAAATCCCGACCAGCAAGCTGGCTCAGCTACCCTACCTGCCGATGCGCAAGGCGATGGCCCCGGTACGGAAGCGGATGGACTATGCCGAAGTCGGTGGCTCACCGCTTCTTGGCCTCAATGGCATCTGCGTGATCGCCCACGGACGATCCAGCGCCAAAGCGATGAAGAACGCGGTCTTGATGGCCGAGCGTTCGATCAGGGGTGACTTGGTCGATACCATTCGGGAATCGGTTGCCAAAGAACTGGAGTCCAGGAGCAGCTTGCGCTAGCATTCTTTGGCGAGGTAGGTATAATTCGAGCCTCCTGCGCGGGTGGCGAAATTGGTAGACGCGCTACCTTGAGGTGGTAGTGCCCACAAGGCGTGAAGGTTCGAGTCCTTTCCCGCGCACCAGTCTAATAGCGAAACATGCGATCACGCCCTGGGATCGCCGAATTTATTCGGCCCCCCTACCCCCATCCAACGCACCGAACCTCGCATCCCCAACCTGGGATCGCCGAATTTATTCAGCCCGCTACCCCCATCCAACGCACCGAACCTCGCATCCCCAACTGGGATCGCCGAATTTATTCGGCCCCTCTACCCCCCCGATGAATGGCGGGGAGAAGGGGATTTAGAAATTCCCAATCGCACCTTCTTCATGCTCGACGATAGTCCCCGGGTGGATATTTTCAAGGGGATCCGGAAACGATGCGAGGATCGCACGAGAAGGCTGGGGATCGCGTTCGAATTTGACGGCAGGTCATCCCCTCACCCCCTACCCCCTCTCCCCGCCATTCATCGGGGAGAGGGAAACTTTTTGGCTGAACTCATTCCAGAATGGCGAGTAACTCAGCGAGTAGGGCACATGGCTTGGAGGATTTGTCGGTTTGTTCAAGGTTCAAATCTCCGGCACAACCCTATAGGCGGGGCAGCCCCGGCAAACTGATCGGCCACACCCAACTGATCGGCCACACCCTGGGATCGCCGAATTTATTCGGCGCCAAAAGTAGACGCTGCCCAAAAATGGCGACACCTTCCATCGACAACCCCTTTTCGGTGGCAATGGAGGCTCTGAGCCCGCTCGGTAGCCGTGGCCGCATTCGGCCAGCATGTGCCATTCCTCAGAGGTGAGGGGGCATCCTCCTTGGGTCAAAAAGCGCCCAGCAGACTCAATTCGCGCAAGGATTTACAGGTCTTTTCAAGATTGCCAACTCGTTGCAACATGCCTGGAAGGAAGCAAGGGTGACCCGTGTAAGTCAAGCTATCGTCGCTGCCCTTTTCGCAGCCCTACCATTTCTTGGCTTGGCGCAAACCGGAAAAGGCCCCGCGATGCAAATGCCGGGGGACAATGGCAAGGTTGGCACTCCCTATCAACTTGGCACGAAGGGCGACGAGCTGGTTTTTACATTGGAGAAGGCTGAACTCGCCAGTCGCTACTTTGGGTCCCAAGCCGCGATTGGAGATTCTACGGTCGAGTCTGGGCACAAGTTTGTGGTACTTACCATTTCAATCAAGAATGCTTCCCTGACTCCCGATCCCTTGCATGACAGCATCATCCGCACGAAGGTGACCGATGCCGATGGTGGCGAACTTCGGGATAGCCAGTACTGGGCAAAGAACTCGACCTCCGAGAAATTCACTCAAATAGCGGTTGCTGCCGGCGCTCAAATAAAGCTTCGGATGCTCTATGACGTGTCGCTGGCCACCAAGCTCAGCACCATCACCTTTATCGACTACCAGGATTCCGGCATGTCGGCGACGGTGAAGCTCGAGCAGCCCAAAAAGGACAAGTAGATGATCGCCTGTCTCGAGCGGCTCCGACAAGAGCAATGGACAGAGGAATCGCTGAGGAAGAAATGAGCTTCAGCTGGCGACGGCTCGACGCGGTCGAGGTACCAACTCGCCATTGCACTGCGAGCAAGTCCACTCCAGCTTCTCTGCACAGTCGACACAGAACGTGCATTCAAAGCTGCAAATAAACGCATCGCTTTCCCAATCGAGGATCTTGCCACACTCGTCACAAGAAGGCTTCATATCAAGCGCCATCGTCTCTCCTAACCTCATTCAAATAATCTTCCAACTCGTCGAGATCGGTCGGGTTGGTTCGGCAATGGGTGATGCGATCGTTCTTGGCCAGATCGCCATCGCCCGATAAGTTGCGGAGTATCTCATCCCTTGTGAAATCCCTGGCCGGTGCCGGCGCATCCACTGGGATCGGACGGGATCCGATCGCCTGAATGGACGGCCGCAAGGCTCCCGCACGCCGATCGGCGTCCAAAGGGAGAGTCACGGGGGCAGTGTCAACGAGATTCATCGCAAACTCAACCACCAATACTTGGTCCTTTACTGCGTTGTTCCCGCTCAGGGCAATTGTGTTTCGCGCCCTTGAAGCTTGGGCCATGGGATTCAGGGTCGGAGAGTCTGGCGCCAGTAACCTTGAACCTCGTCTACCCATCCCAAAGGGCAGAAATCAATGTTGCCAGCGACGGCTTAAAAGGTCCATGCTGGAACCAGATGTCGCTGTCTCCTTCCTATATTCGCCGCAAACTTGCCGTAGAACCCTCCCGTGAGATCGAGGGCCTGCTTCGGCGCGCGGAATGCCAGATCGC
>JADZBW010000215.1 GCA_020851885.1 Fimbriimonadaceae bacterium
GAAGCCCTTGGGCCCACGATAGAAGAAGACCGCAATGGACCTCTTGCCCTGGCTCGACAAGACCGCCAATGTAGCAGGGATATTGCCACGAGTCTTTGTCGGAATGTTGACAATCGAATCGGAATCGAACGTCCATCCTTGTGCACTGAAGCAAACGTGGGGATCGTGGAAGTTTTCTTTATCGTTCCCGGCGATCAACACCACGTCGAATTGACGCTCGCCTTTTCGATACTTTCGCGCGACGATGCCAAACGGATTCAGCATCTCGTAGGTCGACTTGTCGGATCGATAAGACACGCGTGGATTGTCGGCGCTCTTGGCGAACTCGAAACCGTCGATGGTGGCTGGCGCATGATCCTCCATCCAGCGCTCCGTGACGATGCTCGCGGGCTTAGTTGGCAGGGCTAAAAACGTTGCACCGGCGACGACGAAGATGCTGGCCAAGATGACCAGCCGTTTCATTAATCCTTCCATCCAAGCAACCTCGCGAATTTGAACAATAAGAAGAAGCAAACGATGAGTGTCAGATACCCACTGTAGTCGTGGAACTGCATGCCGGCTTTGTCACCGTAATGCTCGCCGACAATGCCAATCAGGGCGATCCGCAACCCATTGACGAAGAGGCAGAGCGGTAGGATGATCGCCACCATCAGGGCATTTCCCCACCACTTCAAACCGCCAATCAGCATGAAGAAGCAGGTGAAGGCGGTGATTGCCAAAACGAGTTTGAGCCCGCTGCACGGGACGCCCACGTCGAGCCAGAAATTGCCTACCAGGATGGTCGTCGAGTTGGTCTTGATTGGATGCGAGAAAAGCTCCAATAGCTTGTAGGCGGTCGATGTGCTGTAGGTTTGCAGTGGATTGGTGTAGTTGGTGACGAAACCGCTCCATATCGGAAAGGCGAAGAGGAGATAGAGAGTCGGCGCCAGGAGCCCGGTCATCCACTTCCAGCCAAAAAGGAACCAGATTCCAATCAGGAGTGTGAGTACAAATCCTACGCTCAAAACGGAACGCAGTTCGGCGAGCCTTGCCGCGTACGCGATCCAAAGCAGCGGAATCAGGAAGATGAGAGGCCACACGACCGGTTTGATTGGCCTATCTTTGATGTTTGGCCAGGCTCGATAAACGAGGTACCCGACGATGAGTGGCACCAGGAAGCCGTGAGTGTAGTAGCCATCCGGACCGGTCCACAACGTGTACAGATACGAAAGGAGTGGCCAGTAGACCACGGTGAGGCCGACGACGAATATCGCAACCGGCAGGAAGTAAGGCGACCGCACCATGGTCTGGGCGATCGCTCGCCAATCCAATTTCTGCGGCGGTTTTTCTGACAAGCTGGCGTCCATCAATTTCTTCCTAGTTTGGAAAACCGGGGTGCCACCAATAGAACATCGTTGAACCCGAATTGGTTTCCTGATTCGCCAATATTCAAGAATGATACCAATCGCCAAAGCATCGAGAGAGCCCGGTATCAATGCGGCTTAACATGCCAGCTTAGCGCTTGTGACACAATCTTGGCCTGGAGTTTGCTTTGACTCCGCATAAATTCTATGAAAGTTGCAGTCATCGGCACCGGCTATGTCGGACTCGTTACGGGCGTGGTTCTCGCTCAATTGGGGAACGACGTCATTTGCGTGGACAAAGACCTCGACAAGGTCGAGAAGCTCAAGAATGGCATTCCACCAATCTATGAGCCAGGCGTGGAAGAGATGCTCCGCCAGGGTCTGAAGGATGGCTTCCTCACCATTTCCGATTCGATCAAGGAAGCGACGGAAGCCAGCGAGGTCATCTTTATCGCTGTTGGCACGCCACCGGCCGAAGATGGGACTCCCGATCTCACGGCCGTCCGGGCCGTCGCCAATGAAATCGCCAAGCACATCATGCGCTACACCGTCGTGGTCAATAAATCGACGGTGCCCGTGGGTTCCGGCGATATGGTCGAGAAGATCATCCTCTCCCATGGAGTTGATTCAAGTCTCTTCGACGTTGTCAGCAATCCTGAGTTTCTGCGCGAAGGCTCCGCCATCCACGACACACTGCATCCGGATCGCATCGTCATTGGCGCCAAGCGCCGCGATGCGGCGGTGAAGCTTGTCGAACTGTATGCAACGCTCCAATCCCCGATGATCGTGACCGACCTGAATTCGGCCGAACTCATCAAATATGGGGCGAACTCATTTCTTGCGATGAAGATCAGCTTCATCAACGCGATCAGTCGAATCTGCGAGCTCTGCGACGCCAACGTGGCGGATGTCGCCGCGGGTATGGGAAGCGACAAGCGGGTCGGTAATCAGTTCCTTAGCGCTGGGCTCGGTTGGGGCGGCAGCTGCTTTCCCAAAGATGTGCAGGGCATGGTCAAGGTATCGGAAGACCTGGGCTATGATTTCGGGCTCTTGAAAGAAGTCATCCAAATTAACGAGGATCAGACCCTTGCCTTTATCGCTCGGCTTGAAGAGCGTCTCGATGGGTTTAACGGCAAGCGGATCGCCTTGATGGGATTGGCCTTCAAGCCCAATACCGACGACATTCGAGATGCGAAGTCGCTGGTCATCATCGACAAAGTCCTTGCCGGAGGGGGCGAAGTCATCGCCTACGATCCGATCGCCGAAGCCAATGTCCGCGAGATTTATCCGAGCATCGACTATGCGACCGGTGTTTACGAACTGGGCGTGAATGCGGACGCGCTGGTGCTCGTTACCGAATGGAACGAGTTCAGGCAACTCGATCTAGAAAGACTGGCAGACAAGATGCGGCAGCGCGTTCTTTTCGATGGCCGGCGCGTCTATGACAAGGCGAAAGCGGAAAGGGCCGGATTCGAATATCATACGATAGGCTCTCACTAACGGATGGATTCCAAACAAGAAACGATCACCGTCATTCGTCCCATCACGCGATGGGAGGTCTTGAATATTCGGCAGATCTTCGCCTTCAAGGACTTGCTCAAGGCATTTGGGCTCCGTGATATCAAGCTCCGATATCGGCAGACTGCCCTTGGCGTCGCCTGGGTGCTGCTTCAGCCGATCATTGCGGCCGGAGTCATGTCCTTCGTCTTCAACCGCGTCGCCGGCTTGAAGGCGCCGGGCAACTTGCCCTACTTCCTGTTCTGCTTTGCGGGAATGCTGGGGTGGAATGTCTTCAACTCGACGCTGACAAAAGCAGCTGGTTCGCTCATCTTGAACACGGCGCTTGTCTCCAAGGTCTATTTCCCCAAGGCGCTGGTCCCCCTTTCCTCGATGTTTGCCAGCCTCGTCGATCTTGCGGTGGCCACTGGCTTCTTCTTACTGCTGCTGCCCTTCTACGGAGTTGGATTGACTTGGCAGATCCTCCTCACCCCCGTTTGGGTGTTCTTCCTGTTGTTGGCTTCCTTGGGGATCGGGCTCTATAGCAGCGCATTGATGGTCAGTTACCGCGATGTTCAATACATCCTGCCCGTCGTCACCAACCTCCTCTACTTCGCCACCCCGATCGCCTTCTCGCTTGAAGCGGTACCGAGTTCGCTCCGGTGGTTCGTGAGCATTAACCCTTTAACGGGCTTGTTGGAGGGCATGCGATGGTCCTTGCTCGGCACGGGCACCCTCGAGGTGGGATCCACGATCTACAGCATGATTGCGGCGGTTCTTGTTTTTGTCGCTGGCTCCCTGCTGTTTGGCCGCTCCGAAAGGAGGTTCGCCGATGTCATCTAGCGATATCGCCGTTCAGGCACGTGGAGTCTCCAAGAGCTACCGCATTCAACATGAGACCAAGGCGACCACCCTCGGCGAGTCGATCTCAAACAAGCTTAAGAATCCGCTCGCCAGGCAAACATCGGAGACCTTTTGGGCGCTCAAGGAAGTCGATTTCGATATCCGGAAGGGAGAAGTCGTCGGGATCATCGGCCGCAATGGTGCGGGGAAATCCACTCTACTCAAAGTCTTGAGCCGGATCACCGCTCCCACAACCGGCGAGATCGTCATCCGCGGCCGCGTGGGCAGTCTCCTCGAAGTCGGGACCGGTTTCCATCCAGAGTTGACCGGACGCGAGAATATCTTCCTCAATGGCGCGATCCTGGGCATGACCCAACGAGAGGTTCAGCGTCAATTTGACCAGATTGTCGAATTCTCGGGCGTCGAGCAATTCCTCGACACGCCCGTGAAGCGCTTCAGTTCGGGCATGTACGTCCGCTTGGCTTTCGCAGTTGCCGCTCACCTCGAACCAGAGGTGATGATCGTCGATGAGGTCCTTGCCGTGGGCGACTCCGAGTTCCAAAAGAAGTGCCTCGGCAAGATGCAGGACGTCGCCAAGAGTGGCCGCACCATTCTCTTCGTTAGCCACAACATGCAGACGATCAGCCAACTCTGCACTCATTGCTTTCTTCTGCAATCGGGCAGCATGACGTTCTCCGGCCCTACCGACGAAGCGATCGCCCGCTATATCGAAACTCAGAAACAGAGCGTGGTGGACGTCGACCCGGACCTGAGGCCTGGGTCCGGCGAGTATCGGATTACCGAGGTTAACGTGGAGCGCACCGTCGTCCAAAGCGGCGATCCGATCCGCGCCAGATACACCGTCGAACACCGGCGTGGACACACACCGTTCCTCCACACCAATTTTCACCTCTGCGACGAAGTCAATACCATCGTCCTTCACGGCGATTCGCGCATCAAGCAGTTCGGGGTCAAACCCCGCGACAAACAGGAGATCGAGCTTGAATTTTCGGGGGTCAACTTGAAGCCGGGAACCTACCGCCTCGACCTCATGGTCCATTACAACGGATACGTGGACGTACTCGAAGGCGCGGCAAACATCGATGTTTCTCCCGTCCTGCCCGAACGCTTGGCAACGAGCGACTTCGGATACCAATTCGGGCAAGTTATCGCAGAAATGAACTGGCGCGAGATAGACCCGCCCGGCAGCGCATAGGAAGAATGCTGAATCTACAAGAACATCTCGATACCCCGGAAGCCATAGAACGCTGGGCTCTGTTCATTCCGACCGGCCCAAACGTGGTGCCGTCCTTCCTCGCCGATACCGTCGAGAGCGCGCTCTTTCATTTGGGGGAGGACAGGCTCGTCATCATTGGCGACGACAGCGCCGATCATCGGTTCGACCGGCTGGCTAATCTTGGCCCGAATGTGGTCGTTCGTCAAACCCCTGATCTGAACGAAGGCGATAAGACGTACTCGACAAATGGGAAACTCTTCTTGAAGAAAGCACAGCTCTTTCGGGAGTTGATCGCCGAGTTTGACTTTGATCGGCTTCTGAGCCTCGATGATGATGCACTCGTCTTGAACAACCGGATCATCGACGTTGCGGAAACGCTCTTTGCCTCAAGAGAGAGACCAGGCATTCTTGGCCGGTACATGTTGGATCACAATTTCCAGCCAACTCCGTTTGAAGCCCAACTGGAGAAGATGCGGGCTCAAATCAGCCGCAACCCGCTGATAAACCCAAAGTTGATCAGCCCCTCGACACAACCTCGACTCCGGCAAGTGATGCGCCCCCTCATGCTCGAAGCCGTTGCCAACGGCTATACCATGGGCACTTCCTACATTGGAGGCAGCAATGTCTTCAGTAGGGAGTTTCTGGAGGCGCTGGCCAATCGTCCGGAGATCGATAACCTGGCGATCCTCGACAGTCCAAGTGGCGATGACGACCTGTTCACGGTCTTCTGCTATGCCTGTGGATTCCGCGTCTACGATATTCTCACGGATCCTCCGATCTTTCATATCGCCTGGCGAAAGCTAACGATGAGTCCGAGTGACCTCGATGCAATTGGCGCGAGCGTTGTTCACTCCGTCCGAGATCCCGAGTTTGGAGGAGAGGACCAGATTCGACGGTTCTTTCGAGCGAAGCGTCACGACCAAGACCAGGGATCCATGCGCAAAGTCGACTAGCAGGACCCAAAAATGCAATGAACATCGCCCTTGCCTGTGCGGATATCCGACCCAATGAACGACAGGGGGGAATTGCCATGTACACATTCCATCTGGCGCGTGGATTGGTCGATCTTGGCCATCAGGTGACCATTCTTGGCCTCAGCTTCGGCGAACTCACCGTCGACGATTCTGGATCCTTCCGGTTCGTCTACATTCCCCGTTGCAACTCTTGGGCGCGTCATGAGAAGCTGAAGCCCATTGTAAACAAGCTCACTCGCAGCCGAGCCTTGGCCCGGTATCTCTCGAAGAACCGCGAATTCGACGTCATAGAGTTCCCCATTTGGGATGCCGAAGGGCTGCACTCCACGCGAATCCCAGGGCTAAAAACGGTGGTCCGTGGACATACTCCCCATGCCGTCGTCAATCAGCTTGCGGAGGACGCCGGCTTCAAGGTCTCCAGATTGGACCAATGGGCATCCAAGCTTGAATTGAGGTCTGCCCGGCAAGCCAGTCTCTTTCTCGCAAGCAGCGATTCCAGCGTCCAAACGGCGGAGAAGGTCTTTGGATTTGATCCAGCACGTGTCCGAAAGTGCAGGCTTGGTACCCCGATTTCGGAAGAGATCGCAGACGCCGGTCGCCAACCGGTGCGAGTCATCTTCGTTGGACGGTTGGAGAATCGCAAGGGCATCCACGAGATCTTGGCCAGCATTCCCCTTGTCTTGGAGCGATTCCCCGACACCCAATTTGATTTGGCTGGTTTGGATATGGGGACCGATGACGGAGAATCCTTTGCGTCCTGCTTCGCACGCATGGCACCGGCCGAGATTTCCAAGCAAGTTCAATTCTATGGTCGTATCTCAGACGAAGCGCTTAACAAACTTTGGCTCGATGCCCAGATCGCGCTTCTGCCTTCCCAATACGAGTCCTTCGGGCTCGTCCACGTGGAAGCTATGGGCTACGGCCTTCCCGTAGTGGCCTGTGATATCGTGGCGACACGGGAAGTCGTTGAAGCGGACAAGACGGCATTTCTGGTTCCGGTCGGAGACTCCGAGTCGTTGGCAGAGCGAATGATTCGACTTATCGCCAACCCGCTGCTCAGGCTGGAAATGGGCCAAGCCGGCAAGATCAAGGCAGCTGATTTCTCGGTAGATGCCATGGCCCGATGTGTCGAACAGGCGTACCAGAGCCTCCTTTAGGGAGTCTTCTTCGCCAAGACGCCATCGATGACGTCGTA
>JADZBW010000216.1 GCA_020851885.1 Fimbriimonadaceae bacterium
CGGTTGATCGGCGACGTATAATAGTCTTACGTCAAGCACACGCGACGAAACCTCCACAGTGGGATCCTCGTCGACAACGTGCAGAACGGTTGATTCTCCACTGGTCCAAGGGGTGCGCCATGAGACATGGTCCACTGGAAGCCAACAATGAACGGTAGGTGAATGATGGGAGAGGTTTTGCCACGCAGCACTCGATCGCGAATCGAGTTCTTTGAAAGACGGAGCGCCGAATGGTCGGCCGATCCAGAAGCGATTGGATTGACAAAGGAAGATGTCGCCGAGCTGCACCTCCTGACTCAACGGGTGAAGCAATTGGACCAAAGAGCCGAATCTGCGAGGGCAGAAAGTCATCGGTACACAATGGAACTCCATGCGTCTCTCCAGACATTGATGGCCAAGGGCAGGCCGATGGTCGCCAAAATCAAGGCCCATGCCAAAGCGCACGGGGCCGTAGAAATTCACCGACAATCCAATATCCCCCTTCCCCAGAAGCCGGGCCCCAAGCGAGCGCCTGGCCAACCGGGAGACCTCAAGTTACGGCCCATTTCACTGAATGAAGTGGAAATCACTTGGCATGGCAATTGCGAGCGGAACGTGTTCTTCTCCGTGCATCGAATGACCGTGGGCGGCGAATCGGAATTGATTGGCACAACCGGCGGACGTAAGTTCATCGTTCAACTTCAGCCTGGCGAAGTGGACGTCGCACTTGCCGTCAAAGCCCATCGTGGAGAGTTGGCTGGACCTCAGACTCCATGGCTCAGAATCGAGACCAATCGCAAATATGCGGTTAGAATCTGAGTCTCCGTCAGATTGCGAGTATCGAGACTCAATCTTCAATTTGAGGAGGATTTCCCTCCAACGAGGTGAATGATTCTTCCGTTACCGGAAGTATCTATGGATTCGAATACGTCACCGCTCGACTTCAAGCACAAAGCCGACGAGTTGTATGCCCGCCAAGAGTTTGCCGCGGCCGCGGAAGAGTATCGTAAGCTCGTCCAGTCGCAGCCCGGCGCAACGGGCCCGATGAAGGCCCTGGGTTTATCGCTCGTTCTCTCCAAGCAAGCGGACGAGGGCGTATCGATACTAAAGACCGCAGCCGCCATGCAACCCGCCGATGCGGAGCTTCGCTATGCCTACGGTTATGGTCTTGGATCCCTTGGTCATTGGGACGAATCGATTGCCGAACTGGATGCCGCACTAAGCCTGCAGCCGAACCATATTCCAGCAAGACAAGCCTTGGTTTACTGCCTCTCGACGAGCGGCCAGGCCCTGGCTCAAGTCGATCCCATCCTGGGCGAGCAACGATTGGACCGAGCCTTCAAACTCGACCAGCGAAACGCCCATGTCGCCCATGCCCTGCTGGCCTATATGGTCCAGGCTAATCAGAAAGGCAAGGTGATCAACATGATCAAGGGCCTCGACGAGGGCATCAAGGCTCAGTCTCCGCTCAAAGAGCTACTGGTCAGGCTGCAGAGCGATCCAGATTACAGCATCCACATGAAACAGGTCTCCGTCGCTCAACACGCGGCGGGGCCATTGGCAACCGCCGTGGCGCCGAGCCCAGCCCTCAAGCAAGTTCCCTGCCCCAATTGCAGGCAACCGATCATGGACTATGCAGCGATCTGCCCGCACTGCAATACGCGCTTGCGAGCGACCGGAACCTTCGCAGGACGCGATACCGGGCCGAAGTACGAGTGGCAAGAGATCGCCTACACCGTCATGTCCATCCTTTGGACGCTGCTCGCCGTTTTGGATATCTTTACCTCGCTGCCCGCGGCCCAAAAGGGCGGATTCAGCGATTTCAACACCGTGCCGTTAGCCGTCGCCTGTTTTCAGACCTTGATTGGCTTGGGACTGGTACTCAGACAAGAGTGGATCGCATTCGTCGCCAAGATCTTCTGCTACTTGCGTCTCGGAATCTCTTCCATCTTCCTCATCCTGTTCTTCTTCTCGGGGGCCTACCTGTTGGCAGGATTCGCACTTCTCCAACTGGCGGCGGCGGGATTCATGGTGTATCTGATCAACTATGTGATGGGAGATTGACCGACTGATGTTCAAACAGGGTTGAGTTCCCGCCACCGCTCGACGGTGAGGTAAGTGTGGACCAGCGTTCGGTGCGCGCCGCGCTTCCACTGGGCTCGGGGCTTCCTCCCCCATATCTCATATCCTGCCGCCGCCTGCATTCTGGCCGAACCTTCATTTTCCTCGAAGTAGGAACTGAAGATTGTGTGCAGGCCCAGACACTCGAACGCGAACTTTGCTCGAACTCGGGCAGCATCCGATCCGTAGCCTTTCCCACGAAAACTCTGATCGCCAATCATGCTCCCGCTGTCTGCGATCCGGTTCACGAAATCGATGTTGAACAGGTTGCTGAATCCGATATGTTGGCCGGCAAGGGTTTCGATTGCCCAGTTCGCCTCGCTTCGACCGGCTCGGCATCGGGCTTCGAACCACTCCAACTCGGCTAAACGACTCATGGGCATGTCCAGCGTGCCTATCCATTGAGTGTTGTGCGGATCGTTGATCCAGCGGAGCGCATTCTCAAAGTGGCGATCGATCTCCATTGGAATCAGTCGGACCTTGACTCCTTCATAACCCTGTCCCATAGTGCATTGTGTCCGAAAGATCGACCTTTGTGATCGCCCTATACTCTCCTTGGGAAGGTCCCTTTCCTTGCGTCCATCATCCTGTAGACAATCTTGCCCACCGCCTATGAACCCGAGAGCAAGCCAAGTTGGCCGATCTTCCTTGTTGCTGGCGACAACCCTCCATCGACCTCAAGTGAAGAGATCCGATGGCAAACAACGACCCTGCCGGCGAGTCCGGCACCCTGAGATACATCCTCATGCCGCAGTGGCTTGCGGAAGGCATCCTCTAAGTTTGGAATCCATGCGCAACCAACAGATGCGGCTTACCGTCTACACTTACGCGACATGGTAAGGACTCACGGACTCGCCAAACACTTCCGCGACAACAAGGGAAACATCGTCAAGGCCGTCGACGGCGTTTCCTTTGAAGCTCAGCCGGGACGGATATTCGGTCTCTTGGGCTGCAATGGAGCCGGCAAGACCACAACTCTTCGAATCCTGAGCACCGTCATTCGACCCACGGCCGGTTCCGCCGAAGTGGATGGCATCGATGTGTTGGCCGAGCCAGAAAAAGTCCGAAGCCAAATCGGCTTCATGTCGACATCGACCGCACTCTATGGTCGTCTGCAGGCTCGTGAGGTCATCGAGTACTTCGGCGGCCTTTACGGC
>JADZBW010000217.1 GCA_020851885.1 Fimbriimonadaceae bacterium
GACGTCTCAGACGAAGGCGCTGGGATCCTGAGTCCTCAGGTATTTCAGCGTGGCCAACTTGTTCGTGTGCATCTCGAGGCGATGATGAAAAGCCTCTCAATCGATGCCGAAGTTCGTTATTGTGTGAAATCAAAGCTGGCGCCCGACATGTTCAAGTCGGGCCTTAAGCTTCGAGAGTTTGGCAGGCTGGAGGGGGCGATATGGCGGAAATTCCTCAAGGTCGCATAGGCGGATATCAATTCAAAAAAATCGTAGGCACTCGCTGCCGTTTGCAGCGGCATAGGGATCTGAAGTTCTTCTCAGGATGGGTGGAAGCTCACAAGGACGATCTCATCGTCGTCGTCGCAAAGGACACTTCACCGATGTCGGTGGGTGAGCGGTATCGTTTCGAAGCGGCCGCCGATCGCGCGGCCATTGGCTTCGACGCCATCCTCGTCAGCAAGGATCTGCAAATTCTCCGAATGCAGCCCACCAGCGACGTTCATGTGAATACGCCAGGTCAAGAGCCACGGTATCGAGTCGAAGGCATGACGGTAGAGATTCACGGACCAGATGGCGAGTCCGAGGGTGACGTGGTCGATATTTCGTTGAGCGGAGCCGGGTTGCTGAGCTTTGATTCGATCCAGCGATTCGCAAAGGTGAGAGTCGTGATTCGTCACTCAGCCCACGCGATCGAGAGTATTGGACACGTCCGCTATTGCCGCCCGAATCCTGACTTGAAGGGAACCTACCGAATCGGCCTTCAACTCAATTTCGAGGACCGGCTTACAAAAGCGATGTGGAGTCGAATTGTCCTCGGAAACAACCCGATGGTCGAAGAAGCCGCCTAGCGATTACCCGTCGGCGATCTTTGCCGCTTCGACGCGATTTAATTCGATAAAGCTTCGCCACTGTGAAGGCACATCCGTGTCGACGAAGATGGCGGTCACCGGGCACTCCGGTTCACACAGTCCGCAGTCGATGCACTCATCTGGGTGGATGAAGACCATGTCATCCGCCTCATAGATGCAGTCGACCGGACAAACCGTCATACAGGACTTGTCCTTCACTCCGATACAAGGTTCAGCTACTACGTAAGGCATCCGAGATCATTCCTAGTTGCGTCCCGAAGTTTAACACATGGCTCCTCTGGCGAGCGGGCCCTTTGGGGCCGTGGATCCATCGTTACCCGTGAATATGGCAAGTCTCAGGAACTGGCTGATCGGCAGTGACCATGAAGGTACCGCTGGACGAACCATGCCGCCGTTCCTGCGGAGTCTCGGTCAGCATGAACCGACAAAGCGTTGAGTCCGGCCAAAAAGAGATCGGCCAATCGCCCAACCGCCTCCTGAGGCAATCGACCTGAGTCCATCCCTTCGATCAAGATGGCGCAAAGGGGTTCATAGATCGCTTCAAAATAGGATCCATAAACCGCTTCTTTGGAAGAATCTCTCGTAAGTCCCTCGATGTCCCGAACGACCTGCTGAATATCGATTCCCGACATCATGTAGTAGATCGCTGCGTAGGCAATCAGGCCCTCTTCCAATGTGGAGCCGCGCTGAATGCGCAATTGGGTGCGCAAGGGAGCGAAGGCCAGGTGCGCCCAAGCCACGTAAAGTCCCTCTTTATCCCCGAAGTGGTGATAGAGCGTCGGAGGTTGGACCTCGGCCTCAGCCAGGATCGGAGCGATAGAGACTTCGACATAAGGACGGCGACCGAAGAAGTTGCCCGATGCCGCGAGAATCCGGTCTCTTCCATTCACATTGCGGATTATTATCGGTTTCTTACCTGTTTGTGTCGATATCGCCGGTTAGGACCTAATGGAAGGGTCGCATGCGATGCAAAATAGGGATGAACGGCGTACAAACTAATCAGGCGTTCCAACGAAGAAAGATGATCACATTAACCGAACGAGCGGCAGCAGAACTGAAGGATTTGATTAAGAGCCAAGAGCAGGGGGATTCAGCCCTCCGCGTCTGGGTGCAGGGAGGCGGTTGTAGCGGCCTTTCCTACGGCATGGCGCTGGACAGTGAGGCGCCCGATGAATCGGATCAGGTTTTCGAGCATGACGGAATCAAAATCGTCGTGGACCCACTGAGTCTCAACTATATGAGCGGCAGTTCAGTCGATTATGTCGACGACGTGCTTGGTGGCGGCTTCAAGATCGAGAATCCCAATGCGACCAGTTCCTGTGGTTGCGGCAGTTCCTTCAAGACCGATGGCGCCGAAGAGGAATCGGGTGGCGGATGCGGATCTTGTGGCAGCAGGGGCTAGCCTAAACGATCAAGTTGTCGCACTGACGCTGAAAGATGGCGTGAACATATTCGGCGATCGCCATGCGGTCGCCATGACATTCGGGAATGAAACGTACCCCGGAAGTAAGCAGGTCGCTGTCTGGCAGAGGAGTGCAATGCCTCACCTCGCCTCGTAAGGCAATGGGTGGCAAGTCGCCGCAACCCACTCGAATCGTGCAGTGGGATCCAACGGGGAGCGGGTCCTTGGATCGAAGTTGGACGCCACCCAGGCTGATGTCGACGATGACCGTGTTGACCGACTTGCTCCAGCCGTCCGCATGCACGACGGCATAGTCCAAGATTTCGTAGCGCAGATAGCGTCTTTTGTCCGGTCCAATCTTCTCTTTCAAATTCGCCCTCGCTAAGCGACTCGGTCGTACTCCTGTGAAAACAGAAGGCCGTCCTTCATAACAATCTCGGCAAGAATGTCGACAATCTCAGGGTCAAGCTCACCAGCTTTTGCCATTTTCCGCATGACATCGCAGGCATCATCGATGGCCATCGCCGCGCGATACGCCCTCGATGAAGTCATCGCATCAAACACGTCTGCTACGGATGTGATCCTTACGAGGAGCGGAATCTGGTCTCCGCGGAGCCCGTCAGGGTAACCCGAGCCATCGAGGCGCTCGTGATGCCAACGGATGATGGGGATGCAGTCTTGGAAGAATGGGATTCCCTCGACCATACGAGCCCCATTCTCGGCATGCGCTTGAATGGCTGTGAATTCCTCAGCGGTTAGACCCTCAGGCTTGTTGAGCACCTCATCCGGCACCCCGATCTTGCCAATATCGTGAACCAGGGTTCCCATTTGCAGAGTCCGCATTTCCGTTTCCGATAACTGCAGGGAATTGCCAAGCCTCAAGCTGTATTGCATGACTCGATCGGAATGTCCAGCAGTGTAGATGTCCTTTGCTTCAACGGCTTTCACCAGAGTCTGGACCATGGCTTCGAAGTTCTCTTCAAGGTCGGTGATCGCCCGGCTCAGCATCCTATTCTTGGATTGCACTTCCCGGTTCTTATCCCTCAGCAACTCCTGCGTTCTTTCGCGTTGAGTGACGTCGAACGTGAAGCCAAGAAGGCTGTGAGCTTCCCCGTCGCCATTGCCCAGGGGGACGCCACGGGTTTCCATCACCAGCGATTGGCCGTCTCCCACCTGGAGGTCGAGGTGGTGTTCAAACGGCTTCTCGGATGCAAGGGCTTCTTGGAGGATCGATGTGAACTCCCCAAAGGCGGGTTCGGACATGACGGCCTCGATGGCCGCCAGACGATCCGTGTTGTCGGTTCTTTGGAATTGACGATCCCACTCTTTGTTCGAGAAGGTCACATGGCCATCGGCAAACATATAGAGGCCAACCGGCAGGTTCTCGACGACCTGCCGATAGGCGACTTGGTGCCACTCGCTGTCGGTCTGGGCGGCAACCAAATCCTGTTGTTGGATGCTCGCCAGCCGAATCATCGTGAGCGTTCCAACGGCAAGGAAGGCCGACATGAAGAACAGGAGGGTTAGGGAAGAGGTGTGTTCGGCGATCGCGCGTTGGGATCGCGATTGAGCCTGGAGGTCCATTTCATTCTGTAGAGCCAACTCATGCGAGACTTCTTTGAGTGCGTCGTCGCGTTCGCCCGCAACCGGGATCCCCTGAATCTTGAGCAGCTTCTGATAGATCCAAGCTTGGTCCCGTTCTTGAGCGGTTTTCACCAATCCGGCAATACTCGACAAAGTGGGGCTTGGGTGGTGGAGGACCGCTTCGATCTCGGAGGCGATACGAAGACTCGACGAAGATGCATTTTGGGATTGGCGAAGAGATTCCAGCGCCCGCGTCTGGTTTGAAATGCCGCGCAGTGCGACCATAAACACAACAAGCGTGAGGCCGCCCAAGAAGATTTCCAGAATCGAAGCCCGGAAGATCTTCCTCGAACCGGTCAGGTAACGCAGCCAACCGCGATTCTCAGCGCTGGACGCCATTTTCCGCGTGAAGGACCAGGAGAAAAAGGCGCCCAAGAAGACCACAACGATCAAGCCCGCGATCAGAGCGTTGAAAAGGTCTCGCTGGTGGGCCAGGACATCGTGGGCAAGCCGATCGATGCCGATCACCGCGATCACTTTCCCTTGTTCGTCCTTGATCGGCGCGAAACCGCTGATGAAGGCGCCCCAACGGTCGACCGTTGGTTCGTCCGCCACCGTCACAACTCCGCGCTCATAGGCGGTGCGCGCCGCCAACGAAATCTCTGGATAGGGATCGCCCAGATAGGATTTATCGTCCTGTCCATCCCCATCGTGATCGCCGGGCGGGGTGGGGTCCAACACGAAGACATAGCCGCTCGCTTCCCGACGGATCGTGTAGATGTACCGCGCGCCAGCGATTCTCCTTTTGATCTCGGCCAGTTTTACCGCCTGCTTCTGATAGAGAGGCGAATCGACTTGCTCGGGCTTGATCAACTTTGAGGGCTCGACTGGATCGACCGCCATTGCGGCCAAGCTGGCGATGTTGGCCAATTCGCTGCGATAGTCCGCCGTGTATCGGTCCACGGAAACTTTGAGGATTGTGATGCCACCCGTGACGCCAACGATCAAGAACGCCATCGTTAGCAGGATAGTTAGCCGCATTTGCGGTCGCGAGGTTCGGGAGGCAGCCATTTAGAGTTCGAGAGTTCCTCAAACTCAGAATCGGCAGATTGAGACCATTGCTCATGGAAAAGAGGCGAACCGCTTAACGATTCGCCTCTTCTCGTTGGCTTGGGATTGGTGTCAGGCCTTTACGGGAGTGATCAACACGTGTCCGGTCTCACGGTCGAATTCAATATCGACTTTGAGCGTCTCCCGGATGAAGCTGATCGGAACGATGGTGCGGCCTCGATCGATAAACGGAGCCACTTCCATTTCGACCTTCTGTCCATCGATCTTGGCGTCCTTGTTGCCGATCCAAATCAAGATCTCGCGACCCTCGGCTTTTGCCTGGATCATCTTCTCAAACGCCTTCCAGTTCACTTCGCCTCCTGCCTTTTCAAGCAGGTGTCGAATCGGGGTCAAAGGAATGCCATTTTCCACTCGAGGCGCAACATCGAAGTTGACGAACTCTTTGTTGTACATCAGGACGAGTGAATTGAGGTTGGGCAACCGCTGACCCTTGGTGATCGAGATCTTCCCGCCACCCTTGACGAGCACGCTGGCCATCGGTTCGGCCTTCGTTTCTCCCGCTGCAACGCGGGTGCCGGTTGGAGTCAGGTGCTTCGGACCCGTGGCGATCGCCGCGCTGTGGTTCGTTGCCTTGGTCCCGCTTGGGCTTCCCAAGGAGCCTCGGTCTGGATTGAGCGCGAGGAGATCTGTTGAATTGGCGGTGTTGGCCGAAGTGCTCTTTTGCACGGTCGTGCTTGAAGACTTGACGGGCTTCAACCCCGAGGTATTGCCGACCGACGGGTTGGATGGGTTCTTGACGGGATTCGTTTCGGTTCTTCGCTCCGTGCGACCGCCAGGGTTATTGACAAAGACCTTCACTTTGCGGGTCTTCATCGTCTTGCTGGAGTCATCCACAACCCATGCCTCGAGTTCATGCCAGCCGTTGGATTCCTTCTCGGTATCCCACAAATAGCTGAATGGCGGGACGTTCATCATCGCCTTGAACTGGTTGTCGATGAAGAAGCTCACATAGGAGTTTCGAAGTTCTTTGCCAAAGCCAACTTTGATGTCGACTGGGCCCTGGACTTCCGAACCAACCTTGGGAGCCGTCAGGAAGACGGGGCTATTGGCGCCGTTCTCGGTTTGGATATTGGTCTTTTCCGAGCCGACGAGTTTGCCATTTTGGTCGTAGAGGCAAACCTCGACCTTGTTCTCGCCATCGTTCAGGCTGTCGAGGTTGATCGTGAAATTGGTTTCGCCGCTGCTCTTCGAGTTCGCGACGGATCGCGTCCCCACGCTTTCACCGTTGACCTTGAGCTCGACCAGAGCGACATTGGCTCCGGAGTAACGAACAATCAGCGTCGGACTGTTCAACGCGCGATCGATGGCGATCTTGACGTCGAACATATAAGCATTCGCCGCAACGCTCATCAGCGCCAAGCCTGCAAGGACGCACATCTTGCACAGGATTCTTCTGGTTTTTGACATATCCACCGTACCCATTTGGCCCCGCACATGCGGGTAAACCAAGTTATTCTTACACGCCTGAATCACTTTGTCAAGCTGTAACGTACAGACCTTAATCAGAGGACCATTCGTTCGAAGCGAAATGCAGGCAAAATAGCGGACATGCTTTCGCTGATCTGTGGTTTGATCCTCGCACCCATCGCGCCGAACGAGTTTCACGATTTCCTCGCGGTCAAAGATCCCTCGACTTCCTGGAAGGTCCTTCGAGAAGACAAGGGTCAAACGGAGATCGAGCTGACCAGCCAGACGTGGCAGGGCGTCGTTTGGAAGCATGGCATTCTCGTCCAACAGCCGCCCAAGGTGGAGTTCAAAGGCACGGGCGTCCTCTTCATTACCGGCGACGGCCCACGGGATGGGGATCGAACCCAGATTCGCTTGATGAGCGCCGCGACCGGCATGCCGGTCGCCATGCTGTTCGACATTCCCAATCAACCGATCTGGA
>JADZBW010000218.1 GCA_020851885.1 Fimbriimonadaceae bacterium
AGCCGACAGGGGATCACTCTGGTCAACAAAATCTTCGAAGTCCCGGCGATGACCGACAAGGATCGCGACGATATCGGGCAAGCTTGTGCGGCCGGCGTCGATTACATCGCCCTGAGCTATGTCAAAGAGGCAGAGGATATCGTTGCGCTGCGACGCGAGGTCGACCGATACGATCCCTCGATTGGGCTTTGCGCGAAGATCGAGACCCGCGAGGCCATCAAGGACCTGGCGAACATCCTCAAGGTTGTGGACTTGGTGATGGTGGCGAGGGGCGATCTGGGGCTTCAGATGGACATCGAGGATGTTCCGATCATGCAGAAGAAGATCATCGATCTCTGCACTTGGTCCGGAAAGCCGGTGATTACCGCAACCCAAATGCTGGAAAGCATGATCGAGAACCCACGCCCGACCCGCGCCGAAGCGACCGACGTCGCCAATGCCGTGCTCGATGGGACGGATGCCATCATGCTCAGCGGGGAAACCGCGAGCGGCCAATATCCCATCGAATGCGTCAAGACAATGGTCCGAATCGCGGTGAAGGCCGAGAAGCTCTTTGAACGGGGGCGGATCGAGGATCACTTCTTCGAGAACACGCGGTACAAGATTGGACACCCGGAAGCGATCGCCCATTCGGTGGCGGATCTTGCTTCGCTCCTTCTTCCGGCCGCCGTCATCTCGACGACGGTCAGTGGAAACACCGCGAGGCTTGTGAGCAAGTACCGCCCCGAAGTGCCGATCCTTTGCGCGACCTACGACGAACGGACTCAGGCTCGCCTCGCCGTCTGTTGGGGCGTGGAGGCGATTCGATTGCCAACTCCCCGTTCCACCGAAGAAGGTGTTCGAAATGCGGTGAGCGCGTTTGTCAAGAAGAAACGTCTTAAGGTTGGGAGCCTGGTGATCGTCACGGCGGGAGTGCCGTTTGGCGAGGGGAATACGAACCTCATATTGACTCAGGTGGTTGAACAATGAAGCTAGGATGGCGAATTTCGTTCGTGGTATTGGCCTTGGGTACAGGGCTCTTTCTGAGCCGGAAACCATGGGGCGTATTGCGGGAACAGCAGTCGAAAACGAATCAGATCGAGCAGGAGATGCAGTTGGCAGAGAAGGAAAGAGAACGGCTCATGAAGGAGAAATCCAAGTTGGATAGCCCCCTTGGCAAGGAAGAGCTTGTTCGCGGTCAAGGCCTCATACGACCTGGAGAAACGGCCGTCGAACGATAATGCTTGCTCTCATCGGCGCCCTGGCAATCTCGCTATCCGCTCCCGACACGTCCTTACGCTTGAAAATAGGCGACCAGTGGGCGATCGAACGAACCAAGGTCTTTCGATCGAGCGAAGACACCCTTACCCAAGTCGAATCTCTGTCTTACTCGGTGTCCAAGGAAGATGGCAAAGTGTTTCTTCGCGCCGAGTGCAAGCTGAAGGAAACTCGAACCCCGGAAGGCGACGTGGTGCCTGCGCCCAAACAGACCCGCGCCATCGTCAGCAAAGTCACCCTGGACGGCAATGAGGCGATTGGTCCTCAAGGCGAGAGCGTAGACGAGCATCGCATCGAGCGATTCCTTGCTATCGAGAGATCGGGAAGCCTCTCCGAGCCATTGTTCTTCCCGGTGCCGCCAAATGTGCGTTTGGTTGGTTTGCAGCGCGCCACGGGATTCAGCAAAGCGATGGGTTTCTCATCCAACCTTCAGGAGTTGGGTGGCGATAAATCGATGAGAGGGAGTGCTTCCTTCCAGCTGGATAGCGTTTCCGGCATCCTGACCAAAGGCACTTGGCACATTCAGAATGCGCCTATGCCCGGTAGCGACGGGACCTGGGACCTCGACGTGGCCGTCGAGCTAAAGACGATGAAACTGGCGCCACGGGCATGAACCTTCAGTCTCAAATTCAACGGCTAACTCGGTTACAGGTCTATTGTTTCATTCTGCCCATCGCGATGCAATTCTTGCGCATCGGCGTCCACCGACTGAACGCCGATCAGCAGTATTGGATTACGATCGTCCGATTCGGCGTCTCGTTTGCGGCCCTTGCCACCGTCGGTTATCTTGAATGGCGAAAACGACGAATCCGCCGACTGGCGCTGAATCCCCCGCCACCGAAGCCGAAGTGGGATGTCTAGGCGCGGGAAATCATGGCGATGGCAAGCTCGGCCGTCCGAGTGATCGCATTATCTGGCCCGAGCGCATCGTCGAGTTCCTTGAATGCCGAAAGTTGGGCTCGACGGGTCGCTTCGTCGCTCAATAGAAGATCGATCCAATGCCTCAGCGCGGGTATGGAGGCATCCGTGCTATCCACCAATTCCGGGACTACCTCTCGCTCGAGCATGATGTTGGGGAGGGAAATGTACCGTGGGCGTTTCAACCGAATCAGCTTGGCTTCTCGCCGCATCGACTCGGACACTTGATAGATGACCGCCATCGGGCAATGGTTCAAGGCAGCTTCCAGGGTTGCCGTCCCTGAGCAGACCACGGCCGCCGTGGCTCGCTTCAAGACTCCATAGGTATCTCCGGCAGTGAAGGTGTCGGTGCGTCCGGGGGCCAGCCGTTGCCATTCTGTCCTGAACTTGTCCAGGTCGATGGACGGCGCGAGACCGAATTCAATCGGTGCATCGAGATTCCCGAATTCTGACCGAGATACAGGGTGGACTCTCTCCGGATTGTCGCTCGCAGCGATGCCAGACTGGGGACCGCCTACCGCCGCCGCTATCACCGGCAAGTTTAATTCCAGTTCGTGCTTCCGGCTTCCCGGCAATACGGCCAGGGTTCTCCGATGCGGCTTGGCCGAGTCCGTTTTCGCCTTATGATCTCGGATGAGTTGCTTGACGGGATGCCCATACCAATGAACGTGCGCCCCCATCTTCTGTAGCATTTCGGCGGACCATGAGAATGGCGTCACGATCTCGTCCGCAAGTTCAGGAAGATCCTTTCCTTGACGATCGCGTCGCCAGGAGCCCGGAGGGATGAAATAAAGCACTTTCCATCCTTGGCGCTTGGCGAACTTGGCCATGCGGATATTGGCAAAGCCAAAGTCGATGGGGATGAATAGCCCCGGTTGGCCCTGTCTCAGCCGTTTCTTGGCGCGCCGGAAATGGTAGTAGATGCGAATGAAGACTTTGGCCGCTTGGGCGATAGAAATCGCGCCCCATGATGACGAGTCTGCAAACATGGCAACTCCCGCTGCGCGCATTTTGGAGCCACCAATTCCCTCGTAAAGGATTGGACTCGGATCGGGGTCCTTCTTCGGCTGACCAACTGCTTCATTGGGAATGTCTGCTGCGAATTCATCGTCGGCCCGCATGACGTACTCGACGACGTCCAACGAGTCCTCTTCCCGAAGCTGATTCAACGTCGACTCGTCACAAACTTGCCGACCGAGCAGGTCAGACATCGACTTCCGATCTGCGCCTGACAATCGCCGGATCTCGTCGACCAAGGCCGCGCCATAGGCATCTCCGGAAGCCTCGCCGGCAGATAGGAAGATGCGCATGGATTCAGTATAGGACGGGATCAGGGCTGATCGCCGCGACCGTTCTTGCCCTTAAAGCGACGGAGTTCGAACTCGATCAGATACTGAACTTCGGGGGTCAATGGGATTTCGCGCTTCACGGTCTCGATGGCGTTGGTCAATCCCAACTGGGACTTATAGAGAAGCTTGCAGGCTTTGTGCAAA
>JADZBW010000219.1 GCA_020851885.1 Fimbriimonadaceae bacterium
CAAGTTGACCATTTGGACGACGGCGGTTTCACCGGCCATTTTGGTGAGGTCGGCAAGATCGGTGGTGTCGTCGATTTCAGCAACGCCGCCACCGTCGTCGCTGGGAATTCCCGCGAGAATTCGCTCGAGGAAATACTCCTCGATGCGCTCTTTGATCAGCGTGGCGTCGGCCAAAACCGGTCGAACAGGTCGATTGGCGAGGATGCCAAGATCGTCCACCGCCGGAAGCGAAGTGATATCTCCGATCGCGACCACCAACACTTCGCCATCCAGATGCAGGGGAAGCACCTGGTTCTTGAGGGCAAATTCGCCGGGCGCGAGCGCCATCGCCTGTTCCTGAGGTTTGGTGACCTCGAGATCGACATGTTCCATTCCACCGTCAGTCATCGATTGGGAAGACGATGGCGCAAAAGGTCGGTCGCTGTCTAGCGGTAAGTTAACGCTCATCTGGAAATTCCGAATAGCCTAGGGTGAATACGCGGCTTGAGGCCAAAAGTTCACCAAGTCCTACAGGTCTTCAGGAATTCACTCAGAAAGTGTTGTTTGGTTGCTTCGGGAATTCTTGAGCCAGAGAAGGTGCATCGGCTGCACCTTGGCGAAAAGGCAACGGCGCTCAGGCGCAAAGTGCTGCCTGGGCGCCATTCTTAGGAATTCGCGTTCGATGTCTAGGCGGCTTCCAGGGCTTCGATGACCCTGAGTCTTATCGTCCGGTCCTGACAATTCAACTGATGCATGACATAGGCGGCGAACTCCATGTTGCTGGCCTGAATCACAAGATCCACTTTCTCGCCGTTGATGGTCACCGCACGTCCGCTCGACGGGGCTTGCGCCGTCAATGGGACATAGACATTCAGATTCGACGGAGCCAATGCCCACAGTTCTTCGAAGCTGGCGACGCCCCATTTCTCCAGGATCAGCGCCATGTTCCGCTCCATGTTCTGCGAGTAGTCGATTTTCAACTCCTTGAACGTGGACGAACCCATGTGGTGGAGGAAGGCGCCATCGACGGTCCACAGCGAATAGCCGGCTTGAGCGCAGCGGAGGTTGTAGTCGTCGTCCTCGAAGTTCCCAATCCCGAACCGAGGATCGAAGCCGCCAACCTCGCTTAGGCAGTCGGGGTGGATCAATAGGAATAGGCCCCGGATTTGAACCGTTTGGGTTGCTCCGGAGTGGTGCTCCTTGCTCCAGATTCTGGCTCGATCCTGCATCTCCGCCAGGTTGCGATAGCCGCCGATATCCACACGCTGGCCACCGCTGATTTCGTTGGTCACGGGTCCCATCGCTCCAGGCCGGTGGCCGAGTTTCACGAGTTCGGTGAACGCGGAGACCATCTGAGGTAGGAAGTCCACAGAGGGGATTACATCGTCGTTGCTGACTCCGAAAAAGTCAAACCAACCATCTTGCCAGAGTAGTTCGAGGCCGCGGTTGGCTCCTCGGCCATAACCGATGTTCACCGGTTCTTCGATCAGGTGTACGATATGGGGGAGTTCCGACTGCAACTGCCGCAGCTTGTTTAGATTCTCGTCGTCGCACCCGTTGGCGACAACCGCGAACTCGATCTCGCCGGGATAGAACTTGGTCATGCCAAGGATCGCATCTTGGGTCAGGGCGGCGCTTCGAGTTGGGATGGCGATGGCGATTCGCGGCCAAGTTGGAAGCTCCTCGTCGCCAATGACGGCGATCGTATACATCGCATCTTTGTCGAGCCCTTCCCGGATCAACCCTGGCCAACGTCCCTCTTGGGACAGAAACCGTACTTGGCGATCTGGGAATTCGGTCCGAATCAATTCGGCAAATTCGGTTGGCGTCCACTCGATGGTATGGAACTGGTTGAGTGGTTTGTCTTGCAATTTATTGCCAGGCGAATGCGTGTTTCGGTTTGGCGTCGAGATCACGATCGACCCCTGGCAGGCACGAAGCGCTCGCAAGAACTGGGTGGGATCGGGCAAGTGCTCGATGGTCTCAAAGCTCGTCACGAGGTCGGCGCCGGAATAGTCGCCTTCACAGACATCTTTGAGCTGAAACTTGGCGTAGTCGTACTTCTTGCGGGCATGAGCGACGGCATCGGCCCCAATATCGATCCCGGTTGCTTCGGCGGCAAAGGTCGCCGCATAAGCCGTACCATATCCCTCGCCGCTTGCCGCATCGACGACGTGCTTGTCGGCGTACCAGGGCCGAAAATAGAGGTAGCGCTGCCAGTGAAATAGCTCGGTGGCCGGGTCGGCAAGGTTTGGGATCATGCGCTCCCCAGTCCAGGCGAGGGTCGGTGATTCAGGCGTCAAGGCGATTGCAGACATAGGTTGCTCCAGGTATTTCTATTGGCAACCGGCCAAAAATCTAGAGTGTTACTTCAGGTTTTTGGGATCATCGTGGCTCCGCCTACTTCAAAGCAGCTTCAATGGCGTCGATGATCGCTGGATCGTCTGGCTTGGTCTGAGGGGTGAATCGCTTCAAGACCTTGCCGTCTTTTCCGACGAGGAACTTGGCGAAGTTCCACTCGATGTCGTCCTTGGGCCGGTCGCTATTGGCGATCAGCCATTGGTAAAGAGGATTGATCCCGTCCCCTTTCACCACGATTTTCTCGAACATAGGGAAAGTCACGTGGTAATTGCCCGTGCAGAATTGCTTGATCTCAGAGTTCGTCCCGGGCTCCTGGCCACCGAACTGGTTCGCCGGAAAGCCGAGGATTTCGAATCCCCTCGATTTGTAAGTGGTATAGAGCTTCTGCAGTCCCTCGTACTGGGGAGTCAGACCGCATCGGCTTGCCACATTCACCACGAGAACGACCTTTCCCTTGTATTTCTGGAGCGGCTGTTCCTTCCCGTCGATGTCCCTCATTTTGAATTCATGAAGGGAAGTTGCCGCGGGATCGACGGTGGGATTCATATTCGGTTCAGGATGATTCCAGCCAAGGGTGGCCATCGCGATCGCGGGGACCAGCAGGACCAGGAGCTTTGTGATCATGGTTGTAGGGAGCGGAACGTCGATCCAAGCGATCGAGTTCCGCCCTTCTTCAGAGTTCGACGGTGGCCAAGCGGTACAAGATGTGGCCGTAGATTCGGCTCATCTTGAAAAGGTGCTCGACCTTCAGGCGCTCATCGGTCTCATGGGCCTTGCCGTCGCCCTCCCAACCGGTTCCGATGCTCACGGTATTCGGGATGGCTCTCGCATAGGTGCCGCCGCCCATGACCCCCGGCGCCCTCGTCTCGCCCGTTTCCTCCTCGACCACTTCGCAGATTGTCTTGACGAGAGGATGATCGAGGGGGAAGTAGAGGGATGGGCTATCTCGCACGACTTCCAACTCAAACTTGTGGGTGAGAGTCTTCAAGAAGTCCCGGCACTTCTGGGCGAGTTCCTCACCCTTCCAGGTAACCGGATAGCGTACGTTGGTGAGCAAGGAGAGTTGAGTCCCCTTGGTCTCAACGATGCCCAGGTTGGACGTAAGGTCCTGGCTAACATCATCTCGACCGTGGATCCCCAAGCCCACCCCCGAAGGATGAGTCAGCCAAAGTAGCTCCTGGAAGTATCTCTCGGCGGAGAGTGGCGCGATGTCGAGCAGGAATCGGAAGACCCGGGTGGCGGCGTTGTCACCGGCAAATGGAGTCGAGCCGTGGGCGGCCTTGCCTTTCGCTTTGACAATCAGGACGTCGTCCAACCATTCCCACTTCACATTGGCGTCCCATGCATCCGCCAGTTTGCCATCGACATGCTTGCGAACGGAATCGGCGACCCTGACATTGGCTTCGCAGGCGTCGATCACGATATTCGGACGCTGCCCACCGGAGACCTCCAGCAACTCGAACTCGCCTTTCAAGAGGTCCACGATCGTGACGAGATCGGCAATCCCTTTCTCAGCGTGGTAGCAGGGGTAGCCGGAGTCGGGAGCAATTCCAAGCGTTGGCGCTTCCTCGGTTTTCATATAGCGCTCCACGCAAAGGAAGCCCGATTCTTCGTCGCAGCCGAAGACTTGGCGGAAACGCACGCCAAGGTCCGGGCACACTTCTTTGAGCGCGCGCATCGCATAGAGCGAGGCCATGGTGGGGCCTTTGTCATCCTCGGCGCCGCGTGAGTAGATGTAGTCGCCATCGATTTCTGCACCGAAAGGTTGATGCTTCCAGCCTTCGCCAACGGGAACGACATCCAAGTGTCCCAGGGACACGACAAGTCGATCTCCACTGCCAAACTCGCCCCACCCTGCGAAGCCTTCAAGGTCTTTGGTCTTGAATCCCCACCGATCGCAGAGCGAAAGAGCGAAGTCCAGTGCCTCCCGATTTTCCTTGCCAAAAGGTGCGTTGGGCACCGATGCACCTTCGATCGACGCGAAGCGAAGCATCGTTTGGGTATCGGCGAGAAGCTCGCTTTCGTGGGCGCGAAGCCAGTCTTGGATTTGGGAGACGATTGGATCGGGCATGCCACGATTATAGTGTGCGTGGCCATTGGATCGTGACAGTCGGTCCCATCAGGGCCTCCTGGGGGCTTCAAAACAAGAGTGCGGTGGGATTTCGCCGAGATGAATCCATCGGTCCGGGACGCTCGGGCGGTCGGTTGAGCGTCCCATGAACCACTGAAAGCGTTCCATTGCCCGGACCACCAGACCCTGGTAATGCTTCGGGTTATCGCTAGATTGGGTATCAATGTCGCGTGCCATTGAATCTACTGGGTGATTTCTTTCAATCGACATTCCACGGCGATCCTGCCATCGTGGCCATCGCGCCCGGCCGAATCAATCTTATTGGCGAGCACACGGACTACAACGACGGTTTCGTGTTTCCCGTCGCGATCGATCGTTACGTGGTTGCGGCGGTTCGCCCAACCCAGGGGCCGACTAGACTCGTTTCTCTACTGGCCGGAGAGGGCCAGACCTTTCAAACGGCAGAAGTGGCCCTGGGAACCGTGGAAGGCTGGGCGAAGTATCCGGCCGGGATGGCCTGGGTTCTGACTCAGGCGACCGGCAAGGCGCTTACGAATCTGGAGGGGGTGGTTGTCAGCAACTTACCCATGGGAAGTGGGGTCAGTAGCAGCGCGGCGATCGAGATGGCTTTTGGAGTCGCATGGAATGAACTGTCGGCTCTTGGCCTTGGCAATAAGGAACTTGCCTTGCTCGCGCAGAAGTGTGAGAACACTTTCGTCGGTGTGAACTGCGGGATCATGGATCAGATGGCCTCCGCGATGGGGCGTCCGGATGCCGCGATGTTTCTCGATACCCGAACATTGAACATCGCCTACCCACCGATCCCTGGTGACTGGTCGATCGTCATGTGCGATACGCGCAGACCTCGCTCCCTTTCCGATTCGGCCTACAATGAACGCCGAGCCCAGTGCGAGGAAGCCGCGAGGATGTTTGGGGTGGCCGCATTGCGTGACGCCAATGTCGAGGATCTCGAAACCTATGCCGGCCAGATGTCGGAGACCTCTTGGCGAAGGGCGCGCCACGTCATCACTGAAAACGCTCGGTGCATCGAGTTCCGCGACGCACTGAGGGCAGGGGATCGCAGCCGAGTATTTGAGGTGATGAAGGCCAGCCATGTCAGCCTACGCGACGACTATGAGGTTAGCTGTCACGAACTCGATGCGATGGCGGAAGTTTGCTGGTCGGCGCCCGGTTGCCTGGGAGCGCGCATGACTGGAGCGGGCTTTGGAGGCGCCTGCGTGGCTCTAATATCTGCGAACCTTGAGCGAGAGTTCTGCGTCCAAGTCGAAGAACGCTACCGAAAAAGCGTCGGCTCTGAAGGACGGCTTTTGGTCTGTAAAGCCGTGCAAGGAGCCCACGTTTTGGCTGGCGATTCGCAAAGGGGATAGAGTGGGTTACGTAGGTATTCTTACCAGTGAACTTATTTGACTCAGATTC
>JADZBW010000220.1 GCA_020851885.1 Fimbriimonadaceae bacterium
CTTGAGCTTCTGCGGCGAGTACCCGACGGTACGCTTCCAAGTGTCGCCGACGTTGAGCTTTTCAAACGGCAGGCGGGGCGCGAAATCGAGTGAGCTTTCGAAGTTTCCCGCAAAGAGGGCCAATCGGTGAACTTCCGAAATGAACTGGCTCAGAAAATCCAATTGGACGGAGTGTCCCACAATTCCCATCGAACGGCTGGCCAGTAAGCCGCCACCACCTTTGGGCTTGTCCTTCTTGGGTGGATTCAAGTCCTTCATGGCAAGAATCTCGTTGGCAGAAGAGACCGACAGCTGCATGTTGTAGTTCACCTTCTCGATGTTCGTTTTCGGTGGTGAATCCACGGTCTCGCCATCGATCATGGTCATGGTGGGTCGCTTGTAGATCAAATCCGCGACGCCGTCCGATTTCAATCCCTTCACCTCGACCGTGAACTTGTAGTTCATGTCGAAATCGACGGGAATCCAAGTCTGAAGACCCCGCTCACGCTCTTGAACAGACAGGTTCGACCTGACTTCATAGGTCAGTTTCTCTCCGGCTTTGAACACGTGAGCAAGCTGAACAGCTTGATTTGACGGATATAAACCTGAACATGCGGCGATAAATGCCGTAAGAACCATTCCCATCTCCTTCGGTAGGACCGTAGCCTAGACCCTATTCTATACGCCGCTACTTGAGAACCTGCTTGGCAATCACCAAACGCTGAATTTCGCTGCAGCCCTCACCGATTTCGGTAAGTTTGGCATCGCGCCAGAGTTTCTCGACCAAATATTCGTAGGTCATGCCACGCCCACCGTGGATCTGAATCGCCCGGTTGGTGACACGATTGGCCGTTTCGCTAGCAAACAGTTTTGCGTAAGAGGCCTCGATGATGATCGGCAGGCCCATGTCGAACATGCTGGCTCCCTTCTCAAGCAAGAGACGCGATGCTTCGATTTCCATCGCACTGTCCGCAATCATATTCTGGACCGACTGCATGTCGCACAGCCGCCGATTGAATTGCTCTCTTTGCTTGGAGTATTCGACCGCAAGCTCCAATGCCTTTTCTGCAATTCCTACCGCCATCCCGGCAATTCCCAATCGTCCACGGTAAAGCAAACCGATCGCGTCTTCGAATCGGCAGGGCGTATGCCATCCGACAGCTTCCACCAGATCGAACGCCGTCGTCCAGGAAGCAGAAACCCCGATGGTGTGGATGCGCTCGACGTTTTGGAAGCCCGGTTGATCCGTCTCGACGAGAAACGCGCTCAGCTCTTTCTCAGACGTTCGGGCGATCATGATGATCAGATCGGCTTTCCCCGCATTCGTGATGAACATCTTCTTGCCCGACAGCTTGAAGTACCCCGGTCGATCCGGTAGTGGCTCGGCGACAGTTTGAACGCGGCGAGCATCCGATCCGGCATCGGGTTCGGTAAGTCCCCAAGCGAGTTTGATGTGCCCGCTGACGATCCCCGGGAGGTACTTGTCATTCTGTTCCTTGCTTCCGAATCGGACGAAATGGGCGACGCATAGCGCATTGATCGCGGCAACGTTCATCGCCAAGGCGGGGTCCCCTTTCGCAAGCTCCCGACAAGCCTGAACATACGATTGGCAAGAATATCCACGGCCGCCAGACTCCTTGGGCAGGGTCATGGAAAGGAGGCCGATTGCCCCTAACTTGGGCCAAATCTCGTCTGGGAATTCCGTATTTCGCTCCCAAGTTCGTGTATTTGGCAATACTTCTGTTGCGACAAATTCGCGGACTTGGTCAAGAAAAGCGGCTTCTTCAGGGTTAGTGTTTAGGTACATGGAATTTGTTTCCTCGGGCTTCGAGAAGGGGTGCATCGCTGCCCGTCCATTGTACTGTTCGCCGGCGTCGATTGGTTGGCCGTGGTTCGAATGACCCTTGATTTCAGGCTGATCGTAGAAGACGCGACGAATGCCCAAAGAACTGAGTGAGAGATCGACATTGCCCATTCGCGGAATCGCTCGACCCTTTTTGCGATCTTGCCTTCCCGCAAACCAAAAAACGGACAAACTCCATAAGTCTGCCCGTTCTTTGGTTTGCTGATTTATTGCCTAAACGAGTGCCGCACGAGCCTGATCCACGACCGCCTTAAAGGCCGCCGGATCGGCGATGGCAAGTTCGCTGAGCATCTTTCGGTTGACTTGAATGCCAGCCTTGGTCAACCCGGAGATGAGCTGGCTGTACTTGATATCGCAATCCGTGCATGCTGCCGAAATTCGAGCGATCCAAAGTCGACGGAAATCTCGCTTCTTGGCGCGACGATCGCGGAACGCATACTGTCCCGATTTCATCACCTGCTCGTGAGCACGGCTGAATACGTTCTTCTTACGGCCCCAATAACCGGAGGCCTTCTCGATAATCTTCTTGTGGCGCTTGTGGCGCATTAAGCCACGTTTTACACGTGCCATTTTTACTTGCTCCTCATTTCTTTGTTAGACCGGTTCCCAGCCCGAGAGCGGTAGCGGTAGAGTGGCGAATTGGCCCAATGGACTGGATTGCTGCGGATGACGTCCACGGCAACCCAGGGGCCGGGGCGAATCTTCTACAGAACGAGCAAGCGTCGAACGCGC
>JADZBW010000221.1 GCA_020851885.1 Fimbriimonadaceae bacterium
CCCCGCTCATGTCCGCCCAATCTCCACCAACGGCCGCGTCCAGCATCCCCTTGATATCGCTTCTCGGATACTGCAGCCAGAAGGGAGTGTTTTCGTTAACCAGGCACATCCAAGCGATGGCGGGCTCGTCTTTCCACCGGAGTCCCGTATAGGGGTTCATCGTGTTTAGAAGATTCGAGGCGTAGTTCAGCCAGTTTTGCCGGGCGGTTGGGCTTACAAGCAGCAGAGCCTTGTAGTCATTCTCCGATATCGAGCCGCCGATCACTTCGTCGGCTCGTGGTTTGCGGAGACTGTAAAGGTCGATGCTGATGTAGAATCCGCGCTCCTTGAGTTTCGAGATGAAGTAGTTGAGCTTGTCCATCATCGCCGCGTTAAGGGTGGTCGAGTTGGCGGCGAAGGCATCGGTCAGGATCTTGTCGATGTGGTGCAGGCGCACGGTGTTGTAGCCGGCAGCGGCAAGACCATCAGCGAGAGGAATCGCCTGGGAATACTCTGGGAAGCACATGTAGTGGGTCAGATTGACGCCGTAGAACCGTTGTGGCGTCGCCAGACTGTTCGCAAAGGCAAATCGTCCATTCGAGTTAACTTTGAGCCAACCCTGCGAACCGGCCGGCTGGACGAACTTGTTGCTCCAATCCAGAGCGGATCCCGGTTGCACGGTCATGGATTGCAACAGCGGCCGCCAATCGTTCGATTCGTTGATGGTTACCGGCGAATCGGGGGCGCAACTCGTGGAGACGGAGAATTTCAGGGTTACCGAGTAGCTCTTGGTCGTACCAGCATTCCATGTCCCGGTCTGCTCGTCGAACCGGAGTTCAAAGCCCATATGCGCAGGGCGACTGTCCTGGGCGACGAAATTGACAGGGTTCGCCGCGGAAATCGTCACCCGAAATCCATCGGGTCTCGTGACGGTGAGGGAGTTGGTTCTTCCCGTCCGCAGAAAACCCTGGGTGAAGTTCGAGTTGAACTGGAAGGACTGATTCGAGTAAGCAACGGTAGCCCCCGCCCAGAAAGCGTCGTCGAACATCAAGTTGATGTGGTCGCTGTCGGACTCGACGGTTCGACTTGGTGTTGCCTGGAAGTTCAGAGTGGTACCGCCATTGATGTTGGTGAACTGCGTCGCTGCGGTTATGGTCCCTGGCCCCAGTTGGCCGATTCGACTGAAAGTCGTCGTGCCATTGCCAGTCTCTTGCCAGTCCGTGACCCTGACCCAGTTCTCCTTGAACTGCCAGAATTGGACGTCGAGGATGGACTGATCTTCCACAAGAGCTTTGTAAGTGCCGTCCGCCTGAATGATTGCAGTAACCGAAGTTGGGCTTTGGGCCAAAATGGTTTCGGGCAGGATCAAGGTCAACGCTCCCAAAAGCGCTGCACAAAGGGCTCTCATGGAGAACTCATTCCGTGCCTTCGCTACTGGGTTTGCTCCGTAGAATTACCGGGTTGGCGAAGGAACTTGGGAGAAGGGCACTGAACTTGCAAAAACCGATTGGAAATTTAGAAAACTGGTATTTCTCGTTGGCAAGTCAGGCTGCGGAAATAGTTGGAAAGCGGGAGCGATGGGGTTGTTTACTCAAGGAGGAATCGATTGAAACTCGTCGTGTCGATTCTTGCCCATGAGAAACCGGATGTCGTCCTCGATCAACTGGCCAATTTTAGGCACTTTTTGCCCAATGCGACGGTCGTACTCCACCTCCACCGTCAGTTTGCGTGGACGGAGAAAAAGCCACTCTTTGGCTATCCGAGATCGGCGGCCGTGGACTTCGCGCAGCAGCCCAACGTCCTCGTCAACCCGCAGAGTGTGACCACCCTGTGGGCGAACTTACACCACGCCCATCATGCCAACTTTCACTTTGCCTGTCGAGAGTTGGATTTCGACTACTTCCTCCTTCACAGCAGCTCGGACATGTTTGCCCGCGAGGGGGTCGAACAGTACATCTCTCAGCACGACTGCGGCGTCTCGATTCTCGCTCCCCAGCCGGAATTTGGCTATGCGCTCAGAGCGGAAGGGGACCCGGTCTACCAGGCAATCGCCAAAGACGCGGGAGCCAGTGAGCTTTGGACTAGCCAGGTCGAGGGCACGTTCTACCGCCGCGAGCTGTTTGCTGATCTCGTGGCTCGAATTGAAAAGCATCACCGGTTCGATGCGTCGAAGTCCTATGTCCATGAGGAGATCTACTACCCTACGATCATCTCGGCAATGAACCTGAAACGTGGCTACCCCTACCTCCTGAGAGAGGATCGGGCCGAGCTTCCCAATTTGGACGAGAAGTTGGTGGAGTTGATCAGGGCGGTCGGATTGCCTGACCATTTCAAGGAGCGCTGGCGCCTGGGGCGTCGAGCCGTGTACCAGGTATGGGAAGGCAAACACATCTACGCGATGCGACCCGTGCCCAGGGTCTACAATCACCCGCTTCGCCAATGCTTACGAGACGTGATTGCGTCTGCATCAAAACCATGAATTCCAACGATCGAAAGCGGATTGTCATCGACGTCGACGGAACCTTGGCTCAAATAAAGGCCGAGGGGCAGGACTATGCCGACCTCGAGCCGAATGCAGCGGTTCTCGAAACCCTTGTGAACTATCGAGAACAGGGCTTCTATATCGTTGTGTATTCGTCTCGGAACATGCGTACCTACCAGAACAACCTGGGCCTGCTTCAAGCCAATACACTGCCGAAATTGATCGATTGGCTGGACACGCACCGAGTGCCCTATGACGAAGTTCACATCGGCAAACCATGGTGTGGATTTGCCGGGTTCTATGTCGATGACAAGGCCATTCGACCCGATGAGTTTGCATCGCTCACCTATGAGGAGATCCTTCGCTTGGTTGGAGGTGAAGGTGGCTAAAGGTCAGAAGATCAGCATCATCGTTCCCAGCGCCCTGCGAGTGCCGCCCGAACTCGAAGTCGATTTCGGCGCGATTCCACCCGTACTGATTCCAATCAGTGGCAAAGTTGCCGCTGAGCGGATCATCGAGCAATATGCGGAGTTCGACGCAACTTTCTATATTGCGATTGAAGAAGGCGCCGATCTCGTGCAGGAGCACTTTGATTTCTTTCCCGACTCCAGGGTGAAGCTCGTCCGAGTCGGCAAGACAATCAGCATTGCCCACACCATTTGGAGGGTGCTCGAATCCTATCCGGAAGCGATTGCGAATCCAATTGTGCTCAACTTTGCCGACACGATCGTGGAGGACCTCGATCCGGAGTTGGTGGGCCAGGATTTCATTTGCCATGCCGCGACAATCGAATCTCAGCGATGGACGCTTGTCAAAACGGATCGAGGACGGATCATCGAAGTCTCGGACAAGCAGTTTCAGTTGGATGCTTCCGAGTGGACCATGCTCTTGGGCGTCTGGGGCTTTTCAAGCGGCAGCAGTTTTCATCTGAAACTCTCAGAATGCCGGGCGGAGGAGAATCGAGGCGCCTTCTATGAAGCGATTCTCGGTTACTTCAACGGACTGCCCAACGCTCCGGTGTGGACCGAGTCGATCGACTATATCGATTGCGGCCATGCAGATAGCTACTATGCCGCCCGCCGAAAACTGATTAGCGCCCGCTTCTTCAACAGTCTGGAGTTCAATGAGGCGGGTGGAACGATTCGCAAGACGAGCGCCAATCGAGAAAAGTTGATCGAT
This sequence comes from Fimbriimonadaceae bacterium, assembly GCA_020851885.1. Lineage (GTDB taxonomy): Bacteria > Armatimonadota > Fimbriimonadia > Fimbriimonadales > Fimbriimonadaceae > 55-13. The sequence continues at coordinate 3,641 of JADZBW010000221.1, forward strand.
GAGATTTCGTGGCTCCACTCACTGCCCAAAGAGCTGAGTTCTTACACGCCGACGATCTATGACTACTCCCGGGACCCCAACGCTCCGTTCCTCGAGATGGAGTTCTACTCCTACCCATCACTCGACGAATCGTTTGTGAACGCCAGGTTCGACTTCGATGCCTGGGAGAAGCTGTTCGACAAGCTGATGCGGCTCATTCGTCGCGCTGGAAAGTACAAGGTGGCGGATGGCCGCCTGGCCGAAGACTTGCACGAGATGTATGTGGCCAAGACCCGGTCAAGGCTGGACACGATTGGCCAATCGGGCATTGACAATACGGCCCTGGCCACGAGTGTCGAACTGAACGGGCGGACAATCGGTGGCCTTACCTCGGTGCGAAAGCAACTTGAATCAGTCCTCGCGAACGCAGGAGCCCTCGATGCAGAGTCATTTCAGGTGATTCATGGCGACCTGTGCCTGGGGAATATTCTCTACGATGCCAAACATGGGTTGATCAAGCTGATCGATGCTCGGGGACGGTTTGGCAGGTACGACATCTATGGTGACGTCTACTACGACTTGGCCAAGCTCTCGCACAGCATCCTGGGCTTCTATGACTTCATCGTCTCCGACAACTTCAAGGTGTCGGAGCGTAGCCCGGGTTCCTTTGAACTGCACCTGAGAACTTCGGACTATCACACCACGGTCGGAAGGATCTTCCTCAAGTATCTCAAGGCCAACGGGTTCGACGTCGCCCGCGTTCGATTGATCGAATCGCTGTTGTTCCTCTCCATGATTCCGCTGCACCGTGACCGCCCAGATCGACAGCGGGCGATGCTGCTCCAAGGCTTACAGTTGTTCGACCAGGCCGCTAACCTATGAAGTTGATTCTTACGATGGCCGGCCTCGGAAGTCGGTTCAAATCGGCGGGCTACTCGGAGGAGAAATACGAAATCGAGTTTCGAGGGCATACGCTCTTGGAATGGTCGTTGGCAAGCCTCCTCAACTTTCGGCGGTATCCACTGATC
>JADZBW010000222.1 GCA_020851885.1 Fimbriimonadaceae bacterium
CCCACGTCTCTTTGAAGTCCTCTTGGCCAAGGAAGAAGAGGCTGTAGGCGGCGACCACGAGGTCGTAAGAGTTTGGCTTCATCTCGAAATCTTGGAGAAGGGAGTGGTGAAGGTGGACGCGGTGGTTGGATCCGAGCCTTTGACTTAGAGTGGTGAGGGCCTCTTGGTGGCCATCCACGGCGTCGACCTCCCAGCCCTTCTCGGCCATGAACAGGACGGCGTGCCCCACGCCGCATCCGAGATCGACCGATTTTCCACTCCGTGGTAGGTGGGGCTCCAACTCGCGGAAGAGTGGATGGAGGGGCATCGAGCGCGTGGCGTCGAAATACTCCTTCCAGGAGCTGACCGGGTTGGGGGGCACCAGGGCGGTGGGGTCCATGAGGGGAGTATGGATGATGGAGGTGAGAGGGTGATGGATTTGACCTCATGGTCCATCGACTCCTCGATTGGTGAATTGGCCCGGATGAAAGCGCGAGGGCGAGACACCCTTGGAAATCATGCCCGACGGCCATGCCACAAGACACAGAGAATCGTTCGTTCGAGCCCTTTTGGTGGGGTTGGGCGGGGTAATTTTTGCGTTAATGTCGCAAGGCCCACTCTCCCAAATCGCTCAGATCATCGATGCTCGATCGAAGCGCATTTCCAGCTATGACCAAACGGGTGGCAACAGCGACTGCATCGGCATCGATCCCGGCCAGACCAAGACGATCGCCGAGATTGAAGGTGCGGGAATCGTGAAACACCTATGGATCACGATCAGCTGCAAGGATGAATTGATTCGGCGCAATTTGGTTCTGCGGGCCTTTTGGGACGGTCAAACCCATCCGAGCATCGAGAGCCCGATCGGGGACTTCTTCGGGCAGGGGTGGGGGATGAAGTACAACTTCATCTCATTGCCCCTGGCGGCGGCTCCGGCGGGTGGGAATGCGCTTGTCTGCTACTTCCCGATGCCATTTGGTAATGGCGCCCGATTCACGGTGGAGAATCAGAGCTCGGAAACGGTCGACGCGTTCTACTACTACATCGACTATGAAGAACATGCTTCTATCCCTGAGAGCATGGGGCGATTTCATGCTCAATATCGGCAGGAGCTCACGCAGCCAGAGTCTGACCTTGGGGATGTCGAAAACGAGTGGACGGTGTTCGCGCCTTTCGCCAAAAACCCGTCGGATGAATCCAACTACGTCTTCTGCCACCCCGAGGGCACGGGTCATTTTGTGGGTGTGAATTACTACGTGAACTCTCCCAGTCCAATCTGGTATGGAGAGGGAGACGACATGTTCCTCGTCGACGGGGAATCATGGCCCGGCAGCGCTCACGGGACTGGAACCGAGGATTACTTCAACCAAAGTTGGTGCCCGGACGAGCATTATTGCCATCCCTACTTCGGAACGGCCAGGGCTCCGGGCAGGTTGAACGATTCTGCCAGATTCGGGTGGCTGGGGCGGACGCATGTTTACCGCTTCCACCTTGAGGACCCGATCCGATTTCGCAAGAGCCTTCGGGCAAGCATCGAGCATGGCCATGCCAATTGCCTGACGCTCGATCTGGCAAGCGTGGCCTACTGGTACCAGACGCTTCCCTCTCTACCTTTCCCATCCTTACCCAGCGTCGACGAGCGGCGCCCGAGGCCGGAAATCGGGGTGGTCGATGTCCATCGATGGCGGGACACCTGGCGACAATCGAAAGGTGGGGGCCGGCAGTACGGAAATTGAAACTTCGATGAAGTCCAGACTTGCGTTCGTCGACCATTCATTCCATCAGAAGACGAAGTCCTCCGACTTCTTTGTCGAACTGCTGGAGCGGTCCTTCGAAGTCGTCCGAGTTTGGGATGAGGCTTGGCAGGGCGGGGCGCACGCCACCGCCGCCCAGATCGATGCGCTTCGGGTCGATGCGGTGGTGATGTGGCAGGCGAAGTTGCCGGAAGCTGAGATTCGCCAGATCAAAGTTCCAATCACCTGGGTGCCGATGTTCGACCAATCTCAAGGCTTGGCCTGGGGTAGCGGGGAAGCCGCACAAACCCGAAGGCAAGGGCTCAAGGTCATCGCTTTCTGCAAGGCGATCGCGGAGAACCTCACAAAACATGGCGTGGAAGTCCTACCGGTCCAATACTTCATCGAACCAGCGGCGACGCCGATTGCGGAATTCTCGAAGCCGAGTGTGTTTCTTTGGCAAAGGGCAGAAATCGGATTTGAAGAGATCAAGGCGTTGTTTGAAGAATGGCCAGACGTTTCTTTTTTGGTCAAGGTCGATCCTGATCCAGGGACTCCTCCATGCGTGATTTCGATCGAGGATCAGCATAGGTACCGGGTGACGGTGATCCAAGGCTTCTTGCCCAGAGACGAGTATTTGGAGCTGGTTGGGAAGTGCAACATCTACGTGGCCCCTCGTTCGGCGGAAGGCATCGGCCTGAGCTTCCTCGAGGCGATGGCAAAGGGGATGATCGTTGCCGCGCCGGATCGCCCAACAATGAACGAATATATCCGGCATGGACAAAACGGATGGCTTTTCAATGTACGAAGGGCGCAACCCATCAAACCATGTGATCTATCTGCGATGAGCCAGGCAACTTGCAAGGCCGTCGTGGAAGGGGCGGACCGATGGCAATCGCAGGCGACGGAAATTGCCAGCTTCATCGCCAAGCGGTCCCCTTACCCGTTCAAAGGCGTTGGCTTCCCAACCCGTGCGCGTATCTTCCTTGAAAAAGTGCACCGACGGATCTACCGGGTTCTCGGGCGCTGAGCCTGGGGAAGCAACTCCCCTTGCCGAAAATGATATTTGGCTTAGAGGGTTCCACATGTTCGAGAAACTGATATGCGCGGCGATTGTCGTTGCGGTCCTGGGCACCGCATCGGTACCGAAGGTCGAGAAGGAGGGCCATAAGGCGCCTTCAATGAAAGCGGACACCTCGTTCGCAGCACCCGATAAGGCGACAAAGCGCCTCGCGGACAGTAACCATCGGTTCATCGAAAACGACGCCAGGCCGGGCAATTAGTTCGCGGGTCATCCGTGCGCATTGGGCAAAGGGCAGAGGTGGCAACCTGTTCCGACGCGCGCCATGGCCCCGAAAGCGGGACGGTGAAAATCCTGGATTGGGTCAAAAGCCACTTTCAATGGTTAGGGCGTTCATACTAAACGCAACTTCCAACGGAGGATGGCTTTGACCTCAATTACCGCGACACTTGCGCTGACCCTGGCTATGCAGGGCGGCGAGGCGCCTGAAATGCGCCTGATGCGTTGGCCCAACATTCATGGCGACAACGTTGTTTTCACTTATGCCGGCGACCTTTGGCTCGCCAAAACCACGGGCGGTTACGCCCGACGCCTGACCACTCACCCGGGGCTCGAATCGAACTCTCGAATTTCGCCAGACGGTAAGTGGATTGCCTTTACTGGCAGTTATGAAGGCAATCCCGATGCCTATGTGATGCCGATCGAAGGTGGCGAACCCCGACGTCTGACGTTTGAACCGAACAACGACAATGTCATCGGCTGGACCCGAGACAACAAGGTGATGGTTGCCTCGACGACGGGAAACTTCCTCCAGAATCAGCAGAGGCTATGGCTCCTGAACCCTGCGGGTGGTCCTGCCGAGGCGACAAAGGTTCTCGAGGTCACTCAAGGTTCCTTCATGCCGGACGGAAAGACGCTCGTCTACAACCGGATGGGCTCCTACAATTTCAACTGGCGCCGCTATCGCGGTGGCACTCAGGGCAGGATCTCCTTCTTCGACCTAAGCTCCAACAAGTATTGGGAACTGCCGAGCGCGAGAGAGCAGAGCTACTTCCCAATGGCGGTGGGCGATGCAGTCTATTACATCAGCGACAAGAAGCTGGGCACCTTGAACCTGTACCGGTACGATACGGCTTCCAAGAAAGAGACTCAGCTCACCCAATTCAACGATGCCGACATCAAGTGGCCCTCGACCGATGGCAAGACGATCATCTATGAGCGGGATGGCTATCTTTGGACTTATGATCTGGCCTCCGGCAAGATCGACAAGCTGAATCCCGAATTGAGAAGCGATTTCGTCACCGCCCGACCCTATTTGCGGAAGCTTGCGCCGGAAATCCGGGCGCTGGCACTTTCGCCGAGTGGGAATCGGATTGCCGTGGAGGCCCGTGGAGAGCTTTTCAGCATCCCCGCCCGGAACGGCGAAACGCGCAACTTCAGCGGCACGACTGCTTCTCGGGAGCGATTCCCAGCTTGGTCTCCCGACGGAAAGACCATTGCCTATGTAAGCGATGAATCGGGTTCCAATGAGGTCTACACCCAACCTCAGTTGGGCGGGGCGCCGACCAAGCTCACCTCGGCGAGCATTGTGCCTAGCGGAATCGATTGGTCCCCGGACGGCAAGTTCCTCGCGATCACGACTGAAACGAGCGAACTCTATATTCTGGATGTTGCATCCAAGAAGCTGACTCAGGTCTACAAGTCCCGTTTCGGTGGGGGTTCGAGCTATGATGTTTCGCCGGACAGCAAGTGGATTGCCTACGTCGACCAGGCGAAGAACGGCTTCGGCCAGATCTACCTCTACGATATCGCCACCGGTAAGGCGACTCAGGTTACCGACGGCTACTACGACGATTCGTCGGTCGCGTTCGACATGAACGGAAAGTACCTCTACTTCGTTTCGCGCCGAACGTTCCAGCCCAGCTATGGCGACTATGAGTTCAGCCTCAAGATCGGTGATGCGCAGCGGATCTATGCGATGCCTCTCACCAAGGACTTGCCCAATCCGTATATCGCCAAAGGAGATGAAGAGCCAGCTGGCGAGGCTCCCAAGCCTCCGGCGGCGGGAGACAAGTCGGTCAGGGTGGATTTTGACGGACTGGCCGAGAGGGCGATCGTCTTGCCGCTCCCGAACTCCAACTATCCGGGCTTGATCGGTCTGGATGGCGCGGTCCTGTTCTTCCAGGATGGGGCACTCAAGAAGCTCGATCTGGGTGGCAAGGAGGCTCAGCCGATCCTGCAGGGCCTGACGGGTCCGGTCGCTTTCAATGCCTCCCGCACGAAGCTCGCTTACCTGGCGCAGGGCACGTTGGGCATCGTACCGATGGCGCCGGGCCAGCAGGTGGGCGCCGGTCGAGTGGACACGAGCAGCGTCGAGGCGGTCGTCAAGCCTCGCGACGAGTGGAAGCAAATGTTCTGGGACGCATGGCGTTGGGAGAAGAACCACTTCTACGATCCCAACATGGTCGGCCTTAACTGGAAGGCGATTGGCGATCGATATGCCCAGTATCTGCCCTATGTGGCGACGCGTCTGGATCTGAACTATGTTCTTGGACTGATGCTGGGCGAATTGGGCACCGGACACTCCTATGTGCAGGGCGGCGACTTTGGAAACATGGGGACTTCGATTCCCGTGGGCCAGCTCGGCGCGGACTATGAAGTCGTTGGCAACAACGTTCGGTTCAAGAAGATCTATCGAGGCGCCAACTTCGACGAGTCCCGACGCGGTCCGCTTGGCGAACCGGGAGTGGATGTTCGAGACGGCGACTACTTGCTGGAAATCGACGGTCAGGCCGTGGACAAGAACACCAATCCGAATTCGCTGCTGATCAATAAGGTCGGGAAGACCGTCATCCTAACCGTTGGTACTTCGACTTCCACAGCAACCGCTCGCAAGGTCCGGGTTCGTCCCATCGGCAACGAGGGACAGGTTCGCTACCACGAATTCGTGGAATCGAGCCGCAAGTGGGTTGAGAAGATGTCGGGCGGCCGAATCGGTTACATGCATGTGCCGAACACCGCCTTCGAGGGAGCGGTCGAGTTCATCCGGGGCTATTGGAGCCAAACGGACAAGGATGCGATGATTGTGGACGAGCGGTGGAACGGCGGCGGATATATCCAGCCTTGGTTCGTGGACA
>JADZBW010000223.1 GCA_020851885.1 Fimbriimonadaceae bacterium
ATCGATTTCATCGTCACCACTAAAGGCGTCCCCATCCGCTTGGACAGCGACGGCGGCTACTCGGTCGACGGTTACCTCGCCACCATGAACTTACGGATCGCACCAATTCGTGAGAGCGTTGCGGGCCTCTCTTCTGTCGAGCAGTCGAAAGAGATTCAGAAGGCACAGAACCCCTACTTCAACAAGCGCGAATCGTTCCGCCATGCCAAGTTCAACATGTACTTGGTCACCCGCTTGGATGGGTACACCGCCGCCGATGCAAAGGCCCTCGTTGACCGGGCATTGGCAGCAAGGGCTGAAAGTGGGCCATTCCTTTTCGATATGGCCGGGAATCGCTCCTCGGGTGATTACGGCGCCATGAATCATATGCTGGAGGTCGCATCCCAAATCCTCACCCACCTCAATTTCAGAACGATCCTCGATTCATCGGCGGACTTCTTGGCGCCCAAAGAACCCCTCGCAGGCTACGCTTCGTGGGGAAGCAATGATGGCGCCTACCGGCGAGAAATCTACAATCGGCTTCGCTTCAAGCCTGGGGCACTCAGCGAGACATTCGTTTCGACTTCGGCATTCACCTTCTCGGCCCGCAAGCACTGGCAAAGCCTGATCGCCGATCTTATCGAACAAGGCGTCACCGGAGTCAAAGGATATGTTTCCGAACCCTATACCTTTGCTCTTGCGAGACCTCATATCCTGTTCGAAAGATACGTGGCCGGATACAACCTGGCCGAAAGCTTCTACATGGCATCGCCGGTGATTCGATGGAAGGATGTGGTCATCGGCGATCCCCTTTGCCGTCCCTATCCCAGGAACTAGTCGGTCTTCTTCAGAAGCCACAGAAGGGACGGAGCGCCCAGAAGCGCGGTCACCACCCCAACCGGGAGTTCCGTTGCCAGAAGGTCCTTGCCAGTAATCAGGTGTCCAATCCAAGGGAGACCACGTTGAGCGAGCCCATCGGCGGCCAGCATCAGCGACGACCCCACCAGCATGGAGCCGATCAAGGACTTTCGCCAATCGACCCCCAGCACCTGCCTCGATATGTGGGGGGCCACCAATCCAAGGAAGGCAACGGCCCCAATGGTGCCCACCGCGGTCGCCGCCATGATCGTTCCCACGACCAAGACGGTCCACTTCAGTCGACCAGGATCGACTCCCATCCGTTGCGCGGTCTGCTCCCCGATCGCAAAGGCGTTAAGGTAACGGCTTTGCCGCCAGAGGATCCAGGTGCCTGGCGCCAGCACCGCCAACATGATCCAGGCCCGCTCCCAGAATTGCGGTGAAGTGGAACCCATCAGCCATCGCATCAAGCGAATCGCGTCCTCGCCGCTCATCAGGATGACCACGCTCAAGAGTGCGGAAAGCAGGGCCGAGACGACCACGCCTGCCAAAAGGAGCGTCGTCATGTCGGTTCCAGTCCTTCGCCTTGCCAACGCGAGAACGAGAAGCAGCGACAGCATTCCCCCCGCGATTGCCAGCAACGGCGTGCCCAAATATGCCATCGCAGCGTCGAGCCCGAGAATCTGTGCGATCGCCCCGCCCACCGCCGCCCCCGATGAAACGCCGATCGTGTATGGCTCGGCAAGCGGATTACGGAACAGTGCCTGAAACGCGGATCCCACCACCCCCAGAATGCCCCCCGCCAAGACGCAATAAAGGGCCTTGGGAAGCCGGATCGCCCAAACGACGTCGTTGACGTTGTCCGCGCCCGTCATGCCCTTGAACAGTTCTCTGACAACCTGAAGCGGTGAGACAAAGTCCGTGCTTCCCAGACCGAGATGGACGATAAAGAACGCCAAAGAAATCAGGACCAGGATCAAGAATGCAAGCTTCCGGCTTCCCGCTCGCGGGGTCGCGGAGGGGCAGTCGGGAACCTGGGTCACGACGTCCAGTATAGCCCCTCAGCTATACTTTGACTCAGTGGACACTCAGAGTCTTTCGAGCCGAGTAGGCGCCCTCAAACCCTCCCCGACTCTCAGCATCACCGCCAAAGCCAACGCGATGAAGGCCGAAGGCATCGACGTGATCTCATTCGCCGCCGGAGAGCCCGATTTCAATACTCCCGAGTCGATCTGCAATGCCGCGATCGACGCCATCCGCGCCGGAGTCACCAAGTACACGCCTAGCGCGGGCGTCAATGAACTCAGAGACGCGATCGTCGCGAAGCTGGATCGCGAAAACGGCCTCAAAGTGGCCCGGGAGCAAGTCGTCGTGTCGTGCGGCGCCAAGCATTCCATTTACAATTCCCTGATGGCCTTGCTCGATCCCGGCGACGAGGTCATTCTTATCGCTCCCTATTGGATGACCTACGCGGACCAAATTCGGCTGTCGGGGGGCGTTCCGGTGGTGGTGCAAACCCGAGCCGAGGACGATTTCGTTCCGACGCTCGAAGACCTCAAGGCCGCCATTTCGCCGCGCACCAAGGCAATCCTGATCAACAGCCCCTGCAACCCAACGGGTGCGGTGTTGCCGAGATCGACGATCAAAGAAATCGCCGTCCTTGCCCTGAGACATGGATTCTGGGTCATTGCCGACGAGATCTATGAGCGCCTGATCTACGGCGTCGAGCATCAGAGTATCGCCGCCCTTGGCGCCGACATTGCCGCCCAGACGATTACCATCGGTGGCTGCAGCAAATCCTACGCAATGACGGGCTGGAGGATTGGCTTCGCCGCCGCCCCGGCACCCGTGGCAAAGGCGATGTCCAACTTCCAAGATCAAGTCACCAGCAA
>JADZBW010000224.1 GCA_020851885.1 Fimbriimonadaceae bacterium
AACCCCCTCGCCCCGATGAATGGCGGGGAGAGGGGGCAGGGGGTGAGGGGCCATCGCAAGGCACCAAGCCATTCTTGGGGGTACTGCATGGTGGGGCGCGTGGGACACCCGCGATCCAATGTGTAGCACGTGGGACACGCGCGATCCGGGCACCGGCTCCACTCCATTCCTGAGGGCAACCGCTATTTTAGACTCGTCATAGGGCTGGTGATTTTTGACCGACAAGGATCCAACCATCACTGGTAGCCTCCAACCATGTTCGCCATCGTTTTGGCCGCTCTGACTATGACCACTCCAACCACCCTGGATGACACCGACGCCCGCCTAAGCTGGTTCCGCAAGGCCCGGATCGGCATGTTTATTCATTGGGGACCGGTAAGCCTCAAGGGAACTGAGATAGGATGGTCGCGCGGCGCCCAAGTGCCGAGCGCGGAATACGACCAACTCTACTTAAGATTCAATCCCACGAAATTCGATGCCGATGCTTGGATGAAGCTGGCCAAAGACGCCGGGATGAAATACGTCGTTCCTACCGCCAAGCATCACGATGGCTTCTGCATCTGGCCGACCAAGCAGACCTCTCACAACATTGCCAACAGCCCGTTCAAGCGCGACATCATGGGTGAGATTGCCGGTGCGGCAAAAAAGGAAGGGATCGAGATGTGCTCCTACTTCTCCATCCTCGACTGGTGGCATCACGACTACGGAACGGGAAGCCCCGGTGGCAAAACGCAAAAAGCAAATCCGAACATGGATGCCTACATGACATACCTGAAGGCCCAGCTAACGGAGATCGTCAAGGATTACAAGTTGCGGATGCTTTGGTTCGATGGTCAGTGGGAGGCCCCCTACACCGAGGCGATGGCGAAGGACCTTCGGGAGTTCCTATTCAAGCTCAAACCCGACCTCGTCGTGAACAACCGAGTTGGCAAGAAGTCGTCGGATGGAGACTACGATACTCCCGAGCAGACAATCGGAAGTTTCCAGCGGGGCCGGGCTTGGGAAACCTGCATGACCCTCTGCCAACAATGGGCCTGGAAGCCCAACGACAAGCTGAAGAGCCTCGATGAGGTCATCCGAATCGTCGTCCAGACCGTGACGGGCGATGGCAACCTATTGCTCAACGTCGGACCCACTCCCGAGGGAGAGATCGAAGCTCGCCAGGCCGAAAGACTGCGAGAGTTGGGTGCATGGCTCAGGAAATACGGTCAAAGCATCTATGGAACCCGTGGCGGGCCTTACATGAACGGCAAATGGGGCGGAGCCACCTGTAATGGCAAGACCGTCTACCTCCACCTGCTCGACTGGGATGGCCAGTCCATTCAGTTCAAGCCGTTGCCTGCGAAGGTCCTACGGTTCCGGTCTCTAAGTGGCGAACGGATCCACGTCGAGCAAAGCGATAACGGACTGAAGGTCACCGGACCTCAGGGCGGCAAACTGCCGCTCGACACCATCGTTCGGCTGGATCTGGACCGCGACGCGCTTTCCATCCCGCCAATCTCGAATCCTCTGATTTCTGCCAATGGGAGTTAGAGGTGGGCCCGAACTTCGGAGACGCCCTTCTTAAGATTCTCGAAGCGGCATAGAATAGGGAGATGAAGGCACCCGAGCCGCCAGGCCCTTCCTCTGTTTATCGCCCCCAACTTGGGTGGCAGATCGGGATGTCCAGCTTCTGGTTCGCGACCAGCTTCAAGTGGTTCATCCTATTCTTTCTTCTGTCTGGCCAAGTTGAGAAGGTGGTGCCCGGGGGAGAGAAGAACAGCTACTGGGGGCTGATCGTAGCCATTGGCGCCATCGAGGCGATGATCGGGCCCGGGATCTATGGGTACCTCAGCGACCGTTGCCGGTCCCGTTTCGGCCGTCGCCGCCCATTTATCGCCATTGGTGGCGCCCTAACCGCGTTGTCGCTGCTCTTCCTGGGTGCGGCGAATCAGATGTGGATGTTCGTCCTCGGGTATCTCCTACTCCAAATCTCTGACGACATCGGCACCGGTCCTTACAGCGCAATGATCCCGGACTACGTGCCGGAGAGCGAGCGTGGACGAGCGTCGGGAATCATGGGGCTCCTCAAATTGCTGGCCCAGATCGCGGCGGCCGCCGCTGGATTGATGCTCGGTGGGCAGATCATGCTCCTCTACATCGTGATGGCAGCGCTCAATATCGGGACCGCGCTATGGGTGGTGGCAACCGTCAAGGAATCGGCCTATCCCATTGAATCAACAGCCGGCAGTTGGAGTCTATCCGAGACTTTCAAAGGCCTTTGGAAACCGTTCCGAGAGCCAGACTTCCGGTGGGTGTGGCTGACGAGTTTCCTCAACGCTTTTGGCTTCTATCTGATCCTGATCTACCTTCGCTATTACCTAAAAGACCGCGTCCTCGATCTTGGTTCGGTGGCGCCGGAAGATGTTAGCGGCTACGTCCTCGGCAAAGCGGTCGTCCTTTCCGTGATCATTTCGCTTTCCGGAGCCTTCGCTGCGATGGCGGCCGGAAAGCTCGCGGACCGGCTTGGACGAAAGAAGGTCATTATCTTCAGCGGTTGGATCATGTTCCTAACTCTGATTCCCTTTGCCCTCATCCCCAACTACACGATGATGCAGCTCCTCGCCGTCGTTTTCGGGATCGGTTACGGTGCATACCTTTCGTCGGATTGGGCCCTGGTTTCCGACATCCTCCAATCTGCGGGCGAGAGCGGGAAGGACATGGGACTCTGGCAGATGAGCGTGGCCACTCCCCAAGTCATCACCGGCGGGCTGGGAATCCTCATCGATGCCGTGAATCGCCAAACAATGCCGAACTATCAGGGCTACTCGGTCGCTTTCTTCATCGCCGCATTCGGGTTCCTGTTTGGATCGACGCTTGTGAAGAAGGTGAAGGGCTCGACCTAGGCGCCTGAATCGAGGAAGTAGCGGTATGGTTGACGCATGCTCGCCATCGCCTTGACCGTTGCTCTGTCCGCAAATCCCTCGGGATTGAACTTGATACCTTGGCCAGCGAGCGTCAAGCTTGAGCGAGGAGCCATCTTGCTGAGCGACCAACTGTCGATCGGCGCGCCACCAGAGCTGGGCAGACTTGCCGAGATTGTCTCATCCGAAGTCAATATCGCCGTCAACGCGAACTGGAAGCCCAGCTCAACTTCGGAAGGAACGATGGAGCTTCGTCTCGATCCGAAGCTCAAAGGGGAAGAATATCGAGTTGACACCCTCAAGAAGCTCACGGTAATCGGGGGAAGCTATCGAGCGGTCGCCATGGGAACGGCAACCCTCCTCCAGTCCCTCACCAAATCAGGCGATCGCCTGTCCGTCCCCCGACTTGTCATCCAGGATTCGCCGGCCAAGGCCTTTCGTGGTCTGATGGTCGACGTCGCCCGGCGGTATCACTCCATCGCCACCCTCGAACAGTGCGTGGAGCTCTGCCGACTTTACAAAATCCGTTACCTCCAATTGCATCTGAGCGACGATCAATCATTCACATTCCCCTCACGGTCATTTCCGCTGCTGAACTCCGTCAACCAACATGGCGGGCCCAGCTACACCCGCAACGAGCTTCTTGGTTTGGTGAAGTTCGCCGACGATCGCGGCGTGACCCTCATCCCCGAAATCGAGATGCCCGGCCATGCCGCGGCGATGATCCGCGCCATGCCCGATCTCTTCAAAATTGGTGGCACCAAGCCCTATGAGCACCACGCGACGATCAACTTCGCCAACGACAAAGTCCTGGAGGCGCTCAAGACGATCATCGACGAAGCGTGCGAGACATTCTCCAGTTCGCCCTACTTCCATATGGGAGGCGATGAAGCCGACATCTCGCTTGCCGATCAACACTCTGACTTTCAATCCGCCTTTCAACGGTTCGGCTTGCCTCCCAAGTCCCAACAGGAGATCTTCCGGCGCTTCATTGGACAGATTCAAGAGTTTGTGGAGAAGCGTGGTAAGCAACTCATCGTTTGGGAGGGCTTTGGCAGGAATCCCTCGTCCAAGTTCCCAATCTCGAAGCGGGTACTCGTCATGGAGTTCGAATCCGCCTATTACCAACCTGCCGATCTGTTACAGGATGGCTACTCATTGGTGAACGCCGCTTGGACGCCCCTCTATGTGGTCAATCGGCACGTCTGGCCCGCCAAGAAGGTGTATGACTGGGACCTCTCCAAGTTTGGGCGATTCACAAGTCTGTTCCCAACGGTCGAATGGGCCGTAGTGCCAAACACGGACCGAGTCGTTGGCGCTCAGGTATGCGCTTGGGAGCAGCCCGAACATCTTGAAATCACCAACCTGCGACGGGTACTTCCCGCGATGGCCGAGCGAATCTGGAACCTCGCCGGGAAGCGATCCTATGACGACTTCGCTACACGCCTCCTGGGCACGGACAACCTGCTCGACCGGCTCATTCAACCCGTGGCGATCACCGCAAGTAAGGTGAACCCACTTGGACCGGATGACTTCGATCTCCCGACCTTCACGACGCCGATTACCGTCACTTTGACCTCCCGCGGAAGTGGCGCTCTGCGCTTCACAACCGATGGCACCACCCCGACGAGCGATTCACCTGCTTACCAGGGACCGATCACCATCGACAAAACCACCACCCTCCGAGCCGCACTCTTCACTGGCAGATCCTCCAGCTACGAAACCGCCAGAACCTTCTATTACACCGCCCCCAAGACTCCGAACCTGGCTACCGGCAAGAAGGTAACGGTCTCCGGAGGCACGCAAGGTCCCCAAGCTCCCGAATTGGCAGTCGACGACAATTTGGATCTCGGCTCCAGTTGGTGGGCCGGACCGGCTCCTCAATGGCTTCAGGTCGACCTCGGCAAACCGGAGAAAGTAGACCGTGTCGAGCTCTTCCCGTACTGGGATGGACGTCGTTACTATCAGTACCGCATTGAATCCAGCCTGAGCGGCCGAGACTGGACGGAACTGGTGGATCGTCGATCAAACACCGTTCCCGCCAAGGCAGAGGGTGACGAATTTCGCTTCCCCGCGACCATGATGCGATTCGTCCGCGTCCACATGCTGAAGGGGAACGCCAACGAAGGCGTGCACATCGTCGAGCTCAGAGTCTGGCCCGCGCGAAGTGAATAGTCCAGACAATTTTCAATCCGATGCCACTTCGAATAGACGTTGCCCCCAGCTTCGCGTTAAACTGGCGCGCAAGGGTTAGATATGGCGAAACAATTATCGAGAAGAGACGTGTTGAGAGGTTCGGCGGCAGCGGTCGTCGGTCTCGCGATCAGTAAGGTGGAGGCGGCCCCGGTGGAAGCCCCCGTTGAGACTCCCCCCGTTCAGCTTCCATCCAAAGACAAACTTCGATTTGGCATTATTGGCTGCGGTGGAAAGGGCTCTAGCGGCATGGCCCAAGCCGCCGAGCACGGCGACATCATCGCCATTTGCGATACCGACGCGAAAGAAAGATCTCGCGGCATGCTAGAGCACCCGCGAGCAACCTGCTTTGACGACTATCGGGAGATGCTGGCGGCGATGAAAGGCAAGATCGACGCCGTCGTCATCAGTACGCCCGATCACCATCATGCCATCGCCTCCGCGATCGCCATGAAGCAGGGTCTGCACTGCTACACCGAGAAGCCGCTCTGCCGAACGATTTGGGAAGCCCGCCAGTTGGCGAGGATCGCTCGCGATAAGAAGGTCGCCACCCAAATGGGCAATCAAAGCACTGCCAGCACCAACATGCGAAAAGCGGCCGCCCTGATTAAAGCGGGGACCTTTGGCGCCGTCAAAGAAGTCCACTTGTGGACGGACCGCGCCGCTGGTTGGTGGAAGCAGGGAGTGCCCCGACCGGATGCCAAACCAACTCCCAGGCACCTCGATTTCGATGTCTGGCTTGGCCCGAGACCCGATCGCCCCTACGCCGACGGCTATCACCCGTTCGCTTGGCGCGGTTTCTGGGATTTCGGCACGGGCTCGCTGGGCGACATGGGGTGCCATATCTTCAACATGCCCTACATGGCCCTCGACCTGCGCGATCCGCTGACCGTCCAAGCGGAAACCAGCGGCCACAACAAGGAAACCTTCCCTGAGTGGGCGATCGTCCACTACGAATTCGGGGAGCGAAATGGCCGGCCAGGGCTGAAACTCACTTGGCACGACGGCGGCAAGAAACCTGACCCTTCGCTCGCACCAGGCTTCACCTATGGCGGCAATGGCTCGATCGTCGTCTGCGAGAAAGCAACGATCTACAGCCCCGATGAATCGAACACTCAGTTCCTGATCGTCGGCGGTGGAACGATGCCCGACGTCAAGGTGGACGAGTCGCCTGGGCATATGGCGGAATTTGCCCGTGCGGCCCTGGGCGGCCAACCGGCGGTTTCGAACTTCCCGAATTACTCGGGGCCGCTGACCGAAACCGTGCTCCTAGGCAATCTCGCTATCTGGGCGAACGGGCCGAAGCTGGAGTGGGATGCACGTCGAATGTCGGTGAAAGGAACCAAGGAGTTCGACAGCTTGATCAAGCCGAACTTCCGAGATACCTGGAACCTAATCTAAAGGTTCGACGCCGAAACGCCCCCGCTGGTTAGACCAGTGGGGGCGTTTCAATTGATGCGGTCCCGAACGCAGAATCAACTATTCCTTAATAAGTCGAATTTTGATATCGCGGAAAGAGACGACTCCGTGATCCCCTTGAATTGCGATGCGGCCGGTGGCCAGCTTGCCAAAATTCGGGAACTCGGCAAACTTGCTCTTGGCGACTCGGGCCTTGAAGTCGTCACTGCCCAGTACGAACTCGTAGTACTTCACCCCGTTGATCTCCGTCATGCACTTCTTCGGAGAGATCAAAATCCGCATGTGGTTCCACTCACCCGCAGGCTTGCTGGCGTCCTTTGGTGAGTCATAGAGTTCATAGAGATAGCCTGAAATCTGGACGCCGGGGCTTGCCCAGTGGTCGTAGATCTGGACTTCCGGACCACTATGCCAAGTGGCCTCCCCATCATCGGTGACTCGGAACATCACGCCACTGTTGCCGCCTTTGGTCAAGTTGTAATCGAGAGTCAACTCAAACCAGTCGTATTTGTCTGCGGACACGATGTCGCCGGCATTGTTTGGGTCTGCCGACACCAGTGCGCCATCCTTAACCACCCAGCCTGGACGAATCTTGTCCGACTTGAAATTGGTCCATCCAGCGGTGGTCTTGCCATCGAAGAGCAGTTTCCAGCCGGCCTTGGCCTCGTCCGCCGAAAGGGCGTTGTGACCTTGAAGAACGATGAGTGCTGTCAGAGCGGCGATCATGCGACCATTGTTGCGCAGAATCGGCCCCAGAGGCTATCGTCTGCGAAAATCGACCCAAACTTTGATTGCCAAGAGCGCAAGGACTCCCCAATGGGCCATCCTAAACCAGGAATGGGAACCGAAACGGACGATGTTGGAACTTTGCGAATCGAGCGAAGTTCTCCCAAAGACATTCGGATGCGAGACCTCTATGTGCTGGTCGACGACGATACGGAGGATAACTTGCTCTATGGCGAGTTCTTGGAGTTGGAACTTCCCGTTGGCGAGCACCGAATCAAGATCACGAATCGACTCTTTACAAAGTCGGAGACGATGACGGTTTCGGCCGGTGAGACGGTCAGGTATCGGGTGGCCAACATCCCCGCAACGGGTCCAATGGCGATCCTCATGTTGATTACCGGCTCCGGTTCTTACAAAGTCCACATGGAGCGGCGCTAATTCATTGAATTGTCCGTTAACTCACCGAAGATCGCCTGGTTAACCGGACACGGACGGGTGCCCAATGAGACCTCTCGCCGGAAAGTGATCCGGATCGACCGTTAGGGGACAGATTGCCCTTGACTCGCTGCCAAGGCACTCAGCGACGCCTTCGCGCCGAAAGCACTTCGGTGTTCATCCCGGCCCAATGCAGCATCCCCCCGAACCGCCCATGTTCCATCTTGATGCACTTGTCCACAACGACATTCAAGCCAGCCGCCATGGCCTTCTCCGCGCTCGAAATATCGACTAATCGCAGCTGCATCCACACCGACTTCGCTCCGATGTCGATTGCGTCCTGAACGATGTCGGGAATCTCATTGGCCGGTCGGAAGATGTCCACCACGTCGACGGGAAAGGGGATCGCGCGAAGGTCCGGGTAGCACTCTTCGCCCAAGATTTCCGTGGCTCTGGGGTTAACCGGAATGATCCGATATCCCTCGTCCTGAAGGTAGCTGGCAACCATATTGCTTGCCTTCGTGGGCTCTGTAGAGAGCCCGACAATCGCGATGATCTCCGCAGTCCCGAGAATCTGACGAATGAGCTTTGTGTTCTGAAACTTCTCGCGCTGCTCGGGCGTGAGGCGCGTATTGAGCGTGATCGCGCAGGCTGTATTCGCACCGAATTCTGATTCCACAAAGTGATTCTACGTCAATAAGCTCAAGCATTTATGCGGGTTCGTGAGCACCCAAGCTTGGAGTGGCCAGAATCCGCGCAAAATGGAGGCATGTCGCGCGCCAGCACCTTCCTCCTGATGGCGGGAATCACCCTCGCTTCCTCGAGCCAAGCCCAGGTCATCTGGGACGAGTCGGTGAACGGCGATCTATCAGGCGATCGCTTCGCCCCCAATAACTTCATTTTGGCCCCGGGCAACAACATTGTGATCGCATCGATGGGTGGCGCCGACAAGGAGTACGTCCATTTCCACCTCGATCCCGGCGTGAGCCTGACCCAGATCATGGTCCAGAACTACGTCAGCCAGGACGACGTCGCATTCATCGGATTCCAAGCGGGATCCACACTCACCGAGCCACCAGACAGCGCAGATCCCGCCAATCTGCTGGGTTACTGCCTTTGGGGCCCTGGCGACATTGGCGCCGACATCCTCGCCAAAATGGCGTCAACTACGGGGACCATCGGTTTTACGCCTCCCTTGACCGGAAGCGATTACACCTTCTGGATCCAGCAAACCGGCGACCCCACCGATTACCAATTGAACTTCGTGGCCGTCCCGGAACCGGGGACCGTCGCCGCAATCGGCTTGGGATTGCTGGCGCTAAGGCGTCGAGCCCGGCGTCAACCCAAAGCCTGATCCAAGTCCCACAACAAGTCCTCCAAGGTTTCCAATCCAACCGACAGCCTGACGGTCCCCGGTGAGATGCCTCCCGCTGCCAACTCCTCATCTGAGAGTTGCTGGTGCGTGGTGGAAGCAGGGTGGATCACCAGCGACTTGGCATCCCCCACATTCGCCAGGTGAGAGAACAACTGCAGCGACTCAATGAACTTCTTCCCTGCCGCTCGACCACCCTCGATCTCAAACGCCATCACCGATCCCGGTCCCTTCGGTAAATACTTCCTTGCAAGGTCGTGGTGGGGGTGCGACGGCAGGCCGGCATAGTGCACCGCATTCACGGCCGGATGGCTCGACAAGAACTGGGCAACTCCCAACGCATTGGAGACATGGCGATCCATGCGGAGCGATAGCGTTTCCAATCCCTGAATCAACAGGAACGAGTTCATCGGAGAAATGCATGCGCCGGTATCGCGAACCGTCTCCGCCCGAAGTTTCATCAGGAACCCGTAATGCCCGAAGGTGTCGTAGAACTTCAACCCATGGTAACTGGGCGAGGCCTCCGCAATCGTCGGGAAGTGCGAGAAGTCGAACTCACCCGAGTCCACCACCACTCCACCGATCGACGTCCCATGACCACCAATGAATTTGGTCGCCGAGTGGATCACGATCGTCGCGCCATGCTCGATCGGTCGACAGAGATAGGGTGTGGCAAAGGTGTTGTCCACGACCAAAGGGATGTTCCTTGACTTGGCCAAGTGCCCCAAGGCATCCAAATCCGCGATCGCCCCCGACGGATTGCCGATCGTCTCCACGAACAGCAGCCTTGTCTTCTCCGAGCAGGCCGATTCCCAAGCCATCAGGTCTGAAGGGTCCACGAACTTGGCCGTCACCGAGAGCTTCTTCAGCGTGTGGGTGAATTGCGTGAGCGAGCCCCCATAAAGTTGGGTGGAGGCTACGATCTCGTCTCCCGGTTGGCAAAGGGTCATCACCGTGCCGAACTGGGCGGCCATCCCGCTCGCCAAAGCCACCGCACCGGTTCCCCCCTCCAAGCTGGCGATTCGCTCTTCGAGGACGGCCGTCGTGGGGTTGCTGATCCGGCTGTAAATGTTGCCGTACTGCTTCAGTTCGAAAAGGTGTGCCGCCTCATCCGCGTCCTGGAAGACGTAGCTGGTCGTTTGATAGATCGGCACCGCCCGCGAACCCACGTATGGATCGGGAACATGCCCGGCATGAAGCATCCGGGTTTCAAAGCCAAATTTGCGCGCATTTGCCACGAGGAGATTATGGCCAAGGACTCCCCTCTTCCCCCCTGCCCCCTTCTCCCCGTTGATGACCTCCCCTCTTCCCCCTGCCCCCTTCTCCCCGTGGGGGAGAAGGGGGATTGGATTGCTTTACCGATGTCTGGCCAACACCTTGTTCACCGCTGGAGTGCCCGCAATCCGATCCAAGACAACCGCACCTCCCGCAATGAGCAACTCCGCCGCGCCGGCATAATCATGTTCCCGATACCAGCCATTCACCGACCCATAGCAAAGCGTGCTTAGCGCCGTCCCACCATAGACATTCTGTAGCT
The DNA here is from genome assembly GCA_020851885.1 of Fimbriimonadaceae bacterium. GTDB lineage: Bacteria > Armatimonadota > Fimbriimonadia > Fimbriimonadales > Fimbriimonadaceae > 55-13. The sequence goes on from JADZBW010000224.1 coordinate 10,583, forward strand.
CCAGATTGGGCCCATAGGGCAATAAGACGCCAATACCGACCGAATCTCCATGTAAGCCCGCCCACTGTATCGCGGTCATCCTCTCGTGATCCTGCGCATTCACATAGATCCCCATATACAGAATCAGCGCCAACTGAT